>NZ_JAPDBM010000001.1:0-176310 GCF_027705265.1 Aeromonas sp. QDB11
GCTGCGGGAGTGGAATTCTACTCAACCGCCTTCTCGAGTCAAGCCTTATTTTCAAAGGCTTTTCGAGGTTATCGACTCAGGCTTTGCGTTTCCGCTTGCCCTGTCGATGGAGGCGCATTATAGGGAGCTGAATCTTTCTGGCAAGCAGATAATTGCAAAAAGATGGCTTTCATCGCTCGTTCGCTCACAAAGCCACCGATACGCATGTTAAGCGAACAAAATCAGCCCGCAACGGGCACTGAAATGGCGAAATCATGCAGGTTGTCATAGGTGGCATCAGCCAATGCGATACCGGCATCGGTCACCGGTTTGCCCGTTTTGACCAACACTTTATGCCCGACTTTAGCATTGGCGGCCGCTTTCAGATCAGAAGGCTTGTCACCCACCATATAGGAACGGCTCATGTCGATCCCCAGCTCTTGTTGTGCCAACAGCAGCATGCCGGGTTCCGGTTTGCGGCAGTCACAGGGGGCTCCGTGATCCGGGTGATGGGGGCAGAAGTAGATGCCATCGAGATCCACATCCCGATCCGCCAGTGACCAATCCATCCATTCTGTCAGATTCATAAAGTCATCTTCACTGAAGTAACCGCGGGCGATTCCGGACTGGTTGGTGACGACAACCAACAGATACCCTTTCTTCTTTAACAGCTGCAGGGCGTCGATCACCCCAGGCAGAAAATGGAAATCATCGACCTGACTCACATAACCAGTGTCTTCATTGATGACACCGTCACGATCCAGAAAAATGGCGGCTTTGCTCACGGAAACTACCTCTATCAATGGTTTCGCCCAGTATCTCACAGGGCATAAATAGCCCCAAAAATAAAAGGGGTGGCCGAAGCCACCCCTTTTCATGTTTGTATATAACGAATCGATTAGGCGATTACGCTAGCTACAACACCAGCACCTACGGTACGGCCACCTTCACGGATAGCGAAACGCAGGCCGTCGTCCATTGCGATCGGCGCAATCAGGGTAACAACCATTTTGATGTTGTCGCCTGGCATTACCATTTCAACGCCTTCCGGCAGCTCGATGGTACCGGTCACGTCGGTAGTACGGAAGTAGAACTGCGGACGGTAGCCTTTGAAGAACGGGGTATGACGACCACCTTCTTCTTTGGACAGGACGTACACTTCAGATTCAAACTTGGTGTGCGGCTTGATTGAACCCGGCTTGGCCAGGACCTGACCACGCTCTACGTCTTCACGCTTCACGCCACGCAGCAGTGCGCCGATGTTCTCGCCTGCACGACCTTCGTCCAGCAGTTTGCGGAACATTTCAACACCGGTACAGGTGGTAGAAACGGTATCTTTGATACCAACGATTTCTACAGTCTCACCCACTTTAACGATACCGCGCTCTACACGACCGGTAACTACGGTACCACGGCCAGCGATAGAGAATACGTCTTCGATAGGCATCAGGAACGGCAGGTCAATTGCGCGCTCCGGCTCCGGGATGTAGGTATCCAGGTGGTGAGCCAGCTCGATGATCTTCTCTTCCCATGCAGCATCGCCTTCCAGCGCTTTCAGCGCGGAACCACGAACTACCGGCAGGTCATCACCCGGGAAGTCATATTCGGTCAGCAGTTCACGAACTTCCATCTCAACCAGTTCGAGCAGCTCTTCGTCATCAACCATGTCACACTTGTTCATGAACACGATCATGTACGGGATACCAACCTGACGACCCAGCAGGATGTGCTCACGAGTCTGCGGCATCGGGCCGTCAGTCGCTGCTACTACCAGGATCGCGCCGTCCATCTGGGCAGCACCGGTGATCATGTTTTTAACGTAGTCGGCGTGACCCGGGCAATCTACGTGTGCGTAGTGACGGGTAGCGGTGTCGTATTCTACGTGGGAGGTGTTGATGGTGATACCACGCTCACGCTCTTCCGGTGCCTTGTCGATCTGGTCGAAGGCGAAAGCTTTACCACCGAAGTGCTTGGCCAGCACGTTGGTGATAGCTGCAGTCAGGGTGGTTTTACCGTGGTCAACGTGGCCGATGGTGCCGACGTTTACGTGCGGTTTGTTACGCTCAAATTTTTCTTTAGACACGACGTAGTCCTTCTAGGTTAAACCCGCCTACCGTCGTAGGCGGGGAATCTTAAATTACTTGGATTTGCGCTCTTCGATCACGGCTTGTGCAACGTTGGTCGGTGCATCGTGATACTTGGCGAATTCCATGGCGTAGGAAGCACGACCTTGGGTAGCGGAACGCAGTGCAGTTGCATAACCGAACATTTCGGCCAGCGGCACCAGAGCACGTACGATCTTGCCGGACGGGCCATCTTCCATACCTTCGATCAGGCCACGACGACGGTTCAGGTCACCGATAACGTCGCCCATGTAATCTTCCGGAGTTTCAACTTCTACTTTCATGATCGGTTCAAGCAGAACCGGGTTGGCTTTCATGAAGCCAGCCTTAAAGGCCATGGAAGCAGCGATTTTGAACGCCAGTTCGGAAGAGTCGACATCGTGGTAAGAACCGAAGTGCAGACGCACACCCAGATCCATAACCGGGTAACCAGCCAGCGGACCAGATTTGAGCTGCTCGCGGATACCTTTATCAACACCCGGGATGAATTCACCAGGAATGACACCACCTTTGATGTCGTTGACGAATTCGTAGGCTTTGCCTTCTTCCAGCGGGTACATGTCGATCACAACGTGACCGTACTGACCACGACCACCAGACTGCTTGGCGTGCTTACCTTCGATATCCTTGACGGTGTTACGAATGGTTTCACGGTAGGCAACCTGCGGCTTACCTACGTTCGCTTCAACCTTGAACTCGCGACGCATACGGTCAACGATGATATCCAGGTGCAGCTCACCCATACCGGCGATGATGGTTTGACCTGACTCTTCGTCAGTCCATACGCGGAAGGACGGATCTTCCTGAGCCAGACGGCCCAGTGCCAGACCCATCTTCTCTTGGTCAGCCTTGGTTTTCGGCTCAACCGCGATAGAAATTACCGGCTCCGGGAATTCCATACGCTCGAGGATGATCGGTGCGTTCTGGTCACACAGGGTGTCACCAGTGGTCACGTCTTTCAGACCGATAGCAGCAGCGATGTCACCAGCGCGTACTTCTTTGATCTCTTCGCGCTTGTTGGCGTGCATCTGAACGATACGGCCAAAACGCTCGCGCTTGTCCTTGACGGAGTTCAGCACGGTGTCACCGGAGTTAACAACACCGGAGTAGACGCGGAAGAAGGTCAGGTTACCAACGAACGGGTCGGTAGCGATCTTGAACGCCAGAGCAGAGAACGGCTCGTCATCAGAAGCGTGACGCTCGTCTTTGGTCTCGCCGTCCATTTTCAGGCCGTCGATAGCAGCTACGTCGGTCGGAGCCGGCAGATAGTCAACAACGGCATCCAGCATTGCCTGTACGCCCTTGTTCTTGAACGCGGAGCCACAGGTTACCAGGATGATTTCGTTGTTCAGCACACGCTGACGCAGAGCTTTCTTGATCTCTTCCTCGGTCAGCTCTTCGCCGCCCAGGTATTTTTCCATCAGGTCTTCAGACGCTTCAGCAGCGGCTTCAACCAGATTCATGCGCATTTCTTGCGCCTGTTCCAGCAGCTCAGCCGGGACGTCTTCGTAATCGAAGGATACGCCCTGGTCAGCTTCGCTCCAGTTGATGGCTTTCATCTTGACCAGGTCAACAACGCCCTTGAAGTTCTCTTCGGCGCCGATGTTCAGCTGAAGGGGAACCGGAACGCCTTTCAGACGGGTCTTGATGTGCTCAACGCAGCGCAGGAAGTTAGCACCGGTACGGTCCATCTTGTTGACGAACGCGATACGGGGAACCTTGTACTTGTTAGCCTGACGCCATACGGTTTCAGACTGTGGCTGTACGCCACCTACGGCACAGTACACCATCACGGCACCGTCCAGAACACGCATTGAACGCTCTACTTCGATAGTAAAGTCAACGTGGCCCGGGGTATCGATGATGTTGATACGGTGCGGTTGGAACTGTTTACCCATACCGGACCAGAAAGCGGTGGTCGCGGCGGAGGTGATGGTAATACCACGCTCTTGTTCCTGTTCCATCCAGTCCATGGTGGCAGCGCCATCGTGAACTTCACCGATCTTGTGACTTACACCGGTATAAAACAGTACGCGCTCGGTAGTAGTAGTCTTACCGGCGTCAATGTGAGCGGAGATACCGATGTTACGATAACGCTCAATGGGGGTTGTACGAGCCATTGTCATCCTCTTACTAAGGCGCTTGTCCCTAGATAATTAAAGGTGCGCAGAGCCAAAAGACCCTGCGCAAGCGGATTACCAGCGGAAGTGAGCGAAGGCTTTGTTCGCTTCAGCCATACGGTGAACGTCTTCACGTTTCTTGACAGACGAACCCTTATTGTCAGCGGCATCCAGCAGCTCGCCAGCCAGACGCTGAGCCATTGATTTTTCACCACGTTTACGAGCGGCATCAACCAACCAGCGCATTGCCAGGGCATTGCGACGTACCGGACGAACTTCTACCGGCACCTGATAGGTTGCACCACCGACGCGACGAGATTTAACCTCGACCGCCGGACGAATGTTATCCAGAGCGACTTCGAACAGGGCCAGGTGCTCTTTGCCAGATTTGGTGGCAATGATGTCCAGGGCGCCATAAACGATGGCTTCTGCAACAGATTTCTTACCGTCAACCATTACTACGTTGACAAATTTAGCCAGCAGCTCTGATCCGAACTTGGGATCTGGCAGGATTTTACGCTGACCAACAACACGACGTCTTGGCATTTCAAATTCTCCGTAACTTCAGGGATTACCCAAAACTAGAAAGCTATCTAACTAGAAACGAATTAACGTTTGGCCTTACTTAACGGAGAACCATTAAGCTTTAGGACGCTTCACGCCATACTTGGAGCGAGCCTGCTTACGGTCTTTAACACCGGCACAGTCCAACGCACCACGAACGGTGTGATAACGAACACCTGGCAAATCTTTTACACGACCGCCACGGATCAGAACAACAGAGTGCTCTTGCAGGTTGTGACCTTCACCACCGATGTAGGAGGTGACTTCGAAGCCGTTGGTCAGACGTACACGGCATACTTTACGCAGTGCAGAGTTAGGCTTCTTCGGGGTGGTGGTATATACACGGGTGCATACGCCACGCTTCTGAGGGCACGCTTCCAGCGCCGGCACGTTGCTTTTCACAACGAGCTTGATGCGTGGCTTGCGAACCAACTGGTTAATAGTTGCCATCAAAAGGCTCCTGATAATGACTTCATAAACGTGTGGAAAATCCTCCCCGCAGATACGGGGACGCGAAATTTTATGCCCTGTTGTCTGGGGAGTCAAGATTTATACAATTTGCGTCACAAAAGGGCAATTCGGATCCGTTGAATTTCATGACACGACCTTGAATTCTCTTGAAAATGTGCTTCTCAACCGCCCCAGGTGCGCGGGGAACCTTTTTGCGCAATCAGTGCCACCAGACCCGCCATATCGAGCACATTGCCCACCCGATGCTGCAAACCGCGAGCTTGCAGGTCTTCCTGCATCACATAAAGCGGGATACCCGCCAACTGCTCGCTCCACTGGGGAGCCGATGCCGCTATCACGGCATCCTGCATCAGTACCAGCTCATCCTCGGGCTGGAGGTATGAGAGCGCCTGTGCCAAAGCCTGACTCTGAAAGGGGGAGTTCAATATCAGATGCAACATGGAGACCTCAAAAGCTGATGTGAGTCGAACATTGTGCCCAGCGCCGAGCCAGTTCCTGGCGCGGCAGACTCTCGACCGGGATCAGCAGATCATCCACTGTCAGGCCACGTTCTGCCAGCGAGTCAGCACAAACATAGACCTCTTCGATGTCGTAGAGTTCCAGCATTTTGAAGGTGGGCGCGTAGTGGCGCTGCAAAATGGCGGCCGGCTGCTGCTCCTTGAGCAGTTGCAGCACACCGTCCCCAATCAGGAAGAGGGCCAGCTCATCGGTCATAGCCGAGGTGGCCAGCAGGGCATCCAACCCTTCCCGACCGGCGGCATGGCCATGGGGGCCACGACTGCAGATAAAGGCGATTTTCTTGCTCATGACTCCCCCTAGAACTGAACCAGCCGATCGGCAGTAAGTGCCGCCTCGGCCAACTGGCCCAGACCGCTCAGGCAAAATGGCGCTTGCAGATTGAAGTGCACCTGCCCTGCCCCCTTGGCCTCCTGCTCATCGAGCACACCGCGCCGCATGGCGGCGGCAACGCAGACGTCGATACGGATCCCCTGCTCTTCTGCCAGCTCTCGCCACAGACGCACCAGGTCGGTCTCATCGGATGCAGGTAGATGCAGACCGTTGCCGTTGCAGACCCCATCCTGATAGAAGAACAGGTGGGACAAGGTATGCCCCTGCGCCAACAGTGTGCGGGCAAAGCGATAGGCTGTGCTGGCCGACTGGGTGCCATAGGCGGGCCCCGTGACCAGGATGGCAAAACTCAGACTCATAGCAGGACTCCTGTGCTGACCCGGTCCATTTTACGCCAAAAACAAAAAAGCCCCTGCCAGGAGGGGCTTGCTGCGATCTGTTGATCAGAGATGGGCAATCGCCTCAACCTCGACCAGCACATCTTTCGGCAGACGGGCCACTTCCACGCAGGAGCGGGCTGGCGCTGCATCACCAAAGTAGCGGGCATAGACCTGGTTGAAGGCAACGAAGTTGTTCATGTCGCTCAGGAAGCAGGTGGTTTTGACCACGTTGCTGGCATCGGCACCGGCAGCATGCAACACAGCAACCAGATTCTTCATCACCCGTTCGGCCTGCTCTTCGATGCCGCCAGCCACGATTTCCATGGTGGCAGGATCGAGCGGGATCTGCCCGGAGGTGAAGATCATCTCGCCAACCTTAGTAGCCTGAACATACGGACCAATCGCGGCAGGCGCCTTGTCGGTTGCAATCACTTCTTTAGCCATTCATCTATCCCCTTCTGGAATGAGTTACTCGTTTTCGTCTTCACCCTGCTTGCGCTGTCGGATGTAAAGATAAACGGTATGTTTTGAAATATTGAGTTTGTCCGCCACCAGATTGATCGAATCCTTGATGTCGAAAATGCCCTTCTCGAACAGCTGGGTCACGATGAAGCGGTTCTTGGCATTGTTGGCCACGGTGGGATCGCGGTTGATCTCGTCGATGGTGTTATCCACCGTCTGGGCAACCAGCTCTTCCACACTGTTGGCGAAGGTCTCTGGTGACTGACGAGCCGCCTGCTGGGGCGTCGGGAAAAATTCGGCCACGAACTCGTGGAAAGGCGCGTTGATGTGCAGGTTGATGCAGATAAGCCCCACTACTTGCCGCTCGCTGTTGCGAATGGCAATGGTGCTCGACTTCATCAGAGCGCCGGTGCGGCTGCGCGCAAAATAGCTCTGGGTGTAATCCTGGCCGGTGCTCTCGATATCCTTGAGCATGCGCAGGGCGAGATCGGTGATGGGCGCCCCGAGGGTGCGTCCGGTATTGAAGCCGTTGGCGATCTTGATCACCGACTCGTGCAGATTTTCCAGGGAGTGGAGGACCACTTCACAATGCTTGCCGAACAGCTCGGCCAAGCCATCGATGAGCCCATCGTATGAGCGCAACAATTCCCTGTCTTCATCTGTAAAAGTGCGGCTGATCAGCTGTTCTTCGGGAAGCATCGCTTCCTCGATACCGACAGTCATGTTCTACCCCTGTAATAACCATTCAACTTTCCCGAGTTTTAAATTGCAGGGGAGTAAAGTCAACTTTTTTTGATTTTTTACTCTACAACTTTGCTCTGGATCATCCTGAAACCCGCGTGGCGTCTACCTTTGCCGAGGAATTGGCCAACAAAAAGGGCTCCTTGAAGGAGCCCTTTTCAATCACGGATGACGAGTTACTCTTCGTCGAAGCTACCGGCTGCGTTCAGCAGATCCGCCAGGTTCTGTTGAGCTTCATCAGCGGTCACCTGCGGGGTACCAACAGCACGAGCTGCGGCTGCACGCTGGTTGATCCGGCTATGGTGGTAGGCAAAGCCGGTACCAGCCGGGATCAGACGACCCACGATGACGTTCTCTTTCAGACCACGCAGTTCATCACGCTTGCCACCAACAGCGGCTTCGGTCAGAACGCGAGTGGTTTCCTGGAAGGAAGCCGCAGAGATGAAGGACTCGGTGCTCAGAGATGCCTTGGTAATCCCCATCAGTACATGACGGAAGGTCGCAGGGGTCTTGCCCTCGGCAACCAGCTTACGGTTGGCAATCTTCACACGAGCAACTTCAACCTGTTCGCCTTCGATCAGATCGGTATCGCCAGCGCTCAGGATCTCGCACTTGCGCAGCATCTGACGAACGATGACTTCGATGTGCTTGTCGTTGATCTTAACGCCTTGCAGACGGTAAACGTCTTGCACTTCGTTGGCGATGTAGTTGGCGACCGGGCTGATACCGCGCAGACGCAGGATGTCGTGAGCAGACTCAGGACCGTCCGCCAGCACTTCACCCTTCTCAACTTTTTCACCTTCGAACACGTTCAGGTTACGCCACTTCGGAATCATCTCTTCGTAGACGTTGCCACCATCGGTCGGGGTGATGACCAGACGGCGTTTGCCCTTGGTCTCTTTCCCGAAGGAGATGGTACCGGAGATCTCGGCCAGAATTGCCGGTTCCTTCGGTTGACGTGCTTCGAACAGATCCGCAACGCGCGGCAGACCACCGGTGATGTCCTTGGTACCGCCGGATTCTTGCGGGATACGCGCTACCGCGTCACCCACACCCACGTTGGCACCATCTTCCAGGTTCACGATCGCCTTGCCCGGCAGGAAGTACTGGGCGGCTACATCGGTACCCGGGATCATCACGTCTTTGCCGTTCAGGTCGACCAGTTTAACGGTCGGACGCATCTCTTTACCGGCACTCGGACGCTCGTTGACATCCAGTACGACGATAGAAGAGAGACCGGTCAGCTCGTCGGTCTGACGAGTGATGGTCACGCCATCGATCATGTGTTCGAACTGCAGGCGACCTGCCACTTCGGTGATGATCGGGTGGGTGTGCGGATCCCAGTTGGCAACGGTCTCGCCAGCGTTCACGGCCTGGCCGTCCTTCACTTCCAGCACGGAACCGTAAGGCAGCTTGTGGCTTTCCTTGGTACGGCCCATGTCGTCCATGATGGTCAGTTCGGTAGAACGGGAGGTGATAACCAGTTTGTCATCGCTGTTGTGAACGAACTTGGCGTTCTGCAGCTTGATGGTACCGGTGTTCTTGACCTGGATGCTGTTCTCGGCAGCAGCACGGGATGCCGCACCACCGATGTGGAACGTACGCATCGTCAGCTGGGTACCCGGTTCACCGATGGACTGGGCGGCGATAACACCGACAGCCTCACCTTTGTTAACCAGATGACCACGGGCCAGATCACGGCCGTAGCAGTGAGCACAGTTACCGAAGTCAGTTTCACAGGTGATGGCAGAACGTACCTTCACGCGGTCAACCGAGTTTTGCTCCAGCAGGTCACACAGCTGCTCGTCGAGCAGGGTGTTACGTGCTACCAGCACCTCATCTTCAGTACCCGGCTTGATCACGTCATCGGCAACCACACGGCCCAGCACGCGCTCACGCAGCGGCTCGACGACGTCGCCACCTTCGATCAGCGGAGTCATCCACAGACCTTCGGTAGTGCCGCAATCGTCCTCGGTGATCACCATGTCTTGTGCCACGTCTACCAGACGACGAGTCAGGTAACCGGAGTTCGCAGTCTTCAGTGCGGTATCCGCCAGACCCTTACGAGCACCGTGAGTGGAGATAAAGTACTGCAATACGTTCAGACCTTCGCGGAAGTTCGCGACGATCGGCGTCTCGATGATGGAGCCATCCGGCTTGGCCATCAGGCCACGCATACCGGCCAGCTGACGGATCTGGGCGGCGGAACCACGCGCACCAGAGTCGGCCATCATAAAGATGCTGTTGAACGATGCCTGCTCTTCTTCTTCACCCAGCGAGTTAACGTTACGCTCTTTGGACAAGTTCTCCATCATGGCCTTGGAGACGCGCTCGTTGGCGCTGGCCCAGATATCGATAACCTTGTTGTAACGTTCGCCCGCAGTCACCAGACCGGACAGGAACTGGTCCTGGATCTCGGCAACTTCGGCTTCGGCTGCCGCAATGATGTCTTTCTTGGCATCCGGGATGACCATGTCATCGATACCAACGGAAGCACCGGACAGGGCCGCGTAGTGGAAACCGGTATACATCAGCTGGTCAGCGAAGATAACGGTATCCTTCAGGCCCTGCTTGCGATAGCAGGTGTTCAGCAGACGGGAGATGAGCTTTTTGCCCAGCGCCTTGTTGGATACGGATTTGATCCAGTTCTGCGGATTGGCATCCAGGTCAGCCTGCTCTGCAGCAGTCAGCACCTTCGGCTCGTCGATCAGGGCGTATTCCATGCCTTTCGGCAGGATCAGGCTCAGGATCGCACGACCAACGGTGGTGTTCTTCATCTCGGTGTGTTCACGCAGAGAACCGTCTTCCTGACGCAGGTATTCGGTAATGCGTACTTTCACACGAGCATGCAGATCGGCCAGACCGGCGCGATATACTTTCTCGGCTTCTTTCGGGCCGGCCAGCACCATACCTTCGCCTTTGGCGTTGATACGGGCACGGGTCATGTAGTACAGACCCAAGACCACGTCCTGAGAAGGAACGATGATCGGCTCACCGGAGGCAGGCGACAGGATGTTGTTGGTAGACATCATCAGCGCACGCGCTTCCAGCTGGGCTTCCAGAGTCAACGGTACGTGGACCGCCATCTGGTCACCATCGAAGTCCGCGTTATACGCAGCACAAACCAGCGGGTGCAGCTGGATTGCCTTGCCTTCGACCAGCGTCGGTTCGAATGCCTGGATACCCAGACGGTGCAGGGTCGGTGCACGGTTCAGCAGCACCGGGTGTTCGCGGATCACTTCGTCCAGGATATCCCAAACGACAGCTTCCTCGCGCTCCACCATCTTCTTGGCGGCCTTGATAGTGGTCGCCAGACCGCGGGTTTCCAGCTTGCCATAGATGAACGGCTTGAACAGTTCCAGCGCCATTTTCTTCGGCAGACCGCACTGATGCAGGCGCAGGGTCGGGCCTACGGTGATAACGGAACGACCAGAGTAGTCGACACGTTTACCCAGCAGGTTTTGACGGAAACGACCTTGCTTACCCTTGATCATGTCGGCCAGGGATTTCAGCGGGCGCTTGTTGGAACCGGTGATGGCACGACCGCGACGGCCGTTATCCAGCAGCGCATCGACGGACTCTTGCAGCATACGCTTTTCGTTGCGCACGATGATGTCCGGAGCAGCCAGATCCAGCAGACGCTTCAAGCGGTTGTTACGGTTGATCACGCGACGGTACAGATCGTTCAGATCGGAAGTCGCGAAACGGCCGCCGTCCAGCGGTACCAGCGGACGCAGGTCCGGCGGCAGCACAGGCAGCACTGTCATGATCATCCACTCCGGCTTGTTGCCGGACTGCAGGAAAGCTTCCATCAGCTTCAGACGCTTGGTGGTCTTCTTGCGCTTGGTCTCGGAGTTGGTTTGATCCAGCTCCTCGCGCATGGTTTTGACTTCACCTTCCAGATCGATAGCGCGCAGCAATGCCAGGATTGCTTCGGCACCCATCTTGGCGTCAAATTCGTCGCCCCACTCTTCCAGCGCATCCAGGTACTGCTCTTCAGAGAGCATCTGGCTGCGTTCGAGGTTGGTCATGCCCGGCTCGATTACCACGAAAGATTCGAAGTAAAGCACGCGCTCGATGTCGCGCAGGGTCATGTCCAGCAGCAGACCGATACGGGACGGCAGGGACTTCAGGAACCAGATGTGGGCAGTCGGGCTGGCCAGCTCGATGTGGCCCATACGCTCACGACGGACCTTGGTCTGGGTCACTTCAACGCCGCACTTCTCACAGATCACACCACGGTGTTTCAGGCGCTTGTACTTGCCGCACAGACACTCGTAGTCCTTCACCGGTCCGAAGATGCGGGCGCAGAACAGACCATCACGTTCCGGCTTGAAAGTCCGGTAGTTGATGGTCTCAGGCTTTTTGACCTCACCGAATGACCAGGAGCGGATCATGTCAGGAGAGGCCAGACCGATCTTGATACTGTCAAACTCTTCGGTCTTGGTCTGAGCCTTCAAAAACTTGAGTAAGTCTTTCACGTGTTTCCCCTGTCAGGAGTCTAACCTCGGCGCCCCGGCTGCCAAAACAGCGGGGCGCCCACGTCAATTCTCGAACAATAAGAGCGAGCTCTTACTCTTCGTCCAGCTCGATGTTGATACCCAGAGAGCGGATTTCCTTCAGCAATACGTTGAAGGATTCGGGCATGCCCGGCTCCATACGGTGGTCGCCATCCACGATGTTCTTATACATCTTGGTACGGCCATTCACATCGTCAGACTTGACGGTCAGCATTTCCTGCAGGGTATATGCCGCACCGTAAGCCTCCAGGGCCCACACTTCCATCTCACCGAAACGCTGACCACCGAACTGAGCCTTACCACCCAGCGGCTGCTGGGTAACCAGGCTGTAAGAACCGGTAGAACGCGCGTGCATCTTGTCGTCGACCAAGTGGTTCAGCTTGAGCATGTACATGTAACCAACGGTTACTTTACGCTCGAAGCGGTTACCGGTACGGCCATCGAACAGATCAATCTGACCGGATTCCGGCAGATCGGCCAGCTTCAGCAGGGCTTTGATTTCGCGCTCTTTGGCACCATCAAACACTGGAGTAGCGACCGGCAGACCCTTACGCAGGTTACCCACCAGGATACGTACGTCGTCGTCAGACAGTTCGGCGATGTTCACTTGCTGGGTGTCCTTCTCGCCCAGGTCATAGACCTGTTGCAGGAAGTTGCGCATCTCGTGCAGCTCGCGCTGCTCTTTGACCATGCGATCGATCTTCTCGCCGATACCCTTGGCTGCAAGGCCCAGGTGCACTTCGAGGATCTGACCGATGTTCATACGGGATGGTACGCCCAACGGGTTCAGTACGATGTCGACCGGACGGCCGAACTCGTCATGGGGCATATCCTCGACCGGACAGATCTTGGAGATAACACCCTTGTTACCGTGACGGCCCGCCATCTTGTCACCCGGCTGGATGCGACGCTTGACTGCCAGATAAACCTTGACGATTTTCAGTACGCCCGGTGCCAGATCATCACCCTGGATAATCTTGCGACGCTTGTTCTCGAATTTCTTGTCGAACTCGGCTTTCAGCTCAACGTGCTGTTCAGCGATCTGTTCCAGTTCAGTCTGCTTGCCTTCGTCTTCGATGGCCAGTTCAAACCACTTGGAGCGATCGAGCTTGTTCAGACGATCTTCGCTGTAACCGGCGGCCAGCAGCAGGTTGCGGGAGCGGCCGAAAATGCCGTCTTCCAGGATCTTGAACTCTTCAGTCAAGTCCTTCTTCGCTTCCTTCAGCTGCATCTCTTCGATTTCTTTGGCACGCTTGTCTTTTTCCACGCCATCGCGGGTAAAGACTTGCACGTCAACCACGGTACCGTACACACCGTTCGGTACACGCAGGGAGGAGTCCTTCACATCGGAGGCCTTCTCACCGAAGATGGCGCGCAGCAGCTTCTCTTCCGGCGTCAGCTGGGTCTCACCTTTCGGGGTTACCTTACCGACCAGAATGTCGCCGCCCTTCACTTCGGCACCCACGTAGACGATACCGGACTCGTCCAGCTTGGACAGAGCGGCTTCACCCACGTTCGGGATGTCAGCAGTGATCTCTTCCGGACCCAGCTTGGTGTCACGGGAGATACAGGCCAGTTCCTGGATATGGATGGTGGTCAGGCGATCTTCCTGAACAACACGCTCGTTCACCAGGATCGAGTCTTCAAAGTTGTAACCGTTCCACGGCATGAACGCGACGCGCATGTTCTGACCCAGCGCCAGTTCACCCAGATCGGTGGACGGGCCGTCAGCCAGTACGTCGCCAGCCATAACCGGCTCACCCAACATCACGCAAGGACGCTGGTTGATACAGGTGTTCTGGTTGGAACGGGTGTATTTGGTCAGGTTGTAGATGTCGATACCGGCTTCGCCTGGCATCAGCTCATCTTCATTGACCTTCAGGACGATACGGGAGGCATCGACATAGTCGATTACGCCGCCACGCTTGGCCACTACGGTTACACCGGAGTCAACGGCCACAGCGCGTTCCATACCGGTACCTACCAGCGGCTTGTCAGCACGCAGAGTCGGTACAGCCTGACGTTGCATGTTTGAACCCATCAATGCGCGGTTCGCGTCATCGTGTTCCAGGAACGGGATCAGAGCCGCTGCCACAGATACGATCTGCTGCGGGCTCACGTCCATATACTGGATCTGGTCGGCGTTCATAAAGGTGGATTCACCTTTGTGACGGCACGGGATCAATTCATCTTTCAGACGGCCATCTTCGGTGGTCGCGGCGTTAGCCTGTGCGATCACGTACTTGCCTTCTTCAATAGCAGACAGGTAGTCCACTTCGTCGGTGATCACACCGTCAATGACCTTACGGTACGGGGTCTCGAGGAAACCGTACTCGTTGGTACGAGAGTACACGGACAGAGAGTTGATCAGACCGATGTTCGGACCTTCAGGAGTCTCGATAGGGCACAGACGACCGTAGTGAGTCGGGTGTACGTCTCGGACTTCAAAGCCGGCACGCTCACGCGTCAAACCGCCCGGGCCCAGCGCGGAAATACGACGCTTGTGGGTCACTTCGGAGAGCGGGTTGTTCTGGTCCATAAACTGGGACAGCTGGCTGGAACCAAAGAACTCTTTGACTGCGGCGGAGATCGGCTTGGCGTTGATCAGATCCTGCGGCATCAGGGTGTCCAGGTCGCCCAGGGAGAGACGCTCCTTGACCGCACGCTCGACACGCACCAGACCGACGCGGAACTGGTTCTCGGCCATTTCACCGACAGAACGGATACGACGGTTACCCAGGTGGTCGATATCGTCCACTTCGTCGTTGCCGTTACGGATGTCGATCAGGCGCTTCATGACTTCAACGATGTCGTCTTTGGTCAGTACGCCAGCGCCAGTCTCGTCTTCACGACCCAGACGGCGGTTGAACTTCATCCGACCTACGGTAGACAGGTCGTAACGCTCGGCGGAGAAGAACAGGTTTTCGAACAGCTGTTCTGCAGCTTCGCGAGTAGGCGGCTCGCCCGGACGCATCATGCGATAGATCTCGACCAGCGCTTCCAAACGGTTGGAGCTGGAGTCGACACGCAGGGTCTCGGACATGTAGGCACCGTGATCCAGTTCGTTGGTGAACAGAACCTCGAAGTGCTTGAAGCCGGCTTGGGACAGGTTGGCGATCGCTTCCAGGCTCAGTGCCTGGTTGGCGGTCACGACCATCTCGCCAGTTTGCGGATGTGCGTAGTCCTTGGCAGCAACTTTGCCAACAACATACTCAACCGGTACCTCAATCTGGGTAACGGCGTCTTTTTCCAACTGACGGATGTGACGCGCAGTCACACGACGACCGGTCTCAACCACCACGGCGCCATTGGCCACGATGTCAAAGGTCGCAGTTTCACCACGCAGACGCTCCGGCACCAGATCCATCATCAACTTGCCATCTTTTACTTCAAAACCGATGGTCTCGAAGAAGGTGGCCAGGATCTGTTCGGAAGTGAAGTCCAGAGCGCGCAGAATAATGGATGCTGGCAGTTTGCGACGACGGTCGATACGGACAAACAGGTTGTCTTTTGCATCGAACTCGAAGTCCAGCCAGGAGCCACGGTAGGGGATAACGCGAGCGTTATACAGTACCTTACCGGATGAATGAGTTTTGCCTTTATCGTGGTCGAAGAAGACGCCCGGGCTGCGGTGCAGCTGGGAGACGATAACCCGCTCGGTACCATTGATAACAAAGGTGCCGTTCTCGGTCATGAGCGGAATTTCGCCCATGTATACTTCTTGTTCCTTGATGTCTTTGACGGTGCCGGCAGCTGCTTCACGATCGTACAGAACCATACGAAGCTTGACACGCAGCGGCGCGGAGTAGGTCACTCCACGGATCTGGCATTCTTTTACGTCAAATACCGGCTCACCCAGGCGATAGCTGACATACTGAAGCTCAGCACTACCGGAGTAACTGGTGATCGGGAAAACGCTACGGAAAGCGGCCTCTAGGCCATATTCACCTTCCGGGTCAGCCTCGATGAACTGCTTGAAGGAGTCCAGCTGAATGGACAACAGATAAGGCGTGTCCAGTACCTGGTCTCGCTTACCGAAGTCCTTACGAATGCGTTTTTTTTCGGTATAAGAGTAAACCATAGGGTTCCTCAGCTCGCTGATAAGTGACCCACTCTGTCCCGCAGGACAGCTCTGTCTCAACACCGTTTTGTGTTGGCCCGGACGAATGGAAACAGTCCGGATTGCTGGTGCACCGAGAGTCGTAAACGGTGTGAAATGCTCTCAGTCTACAGCGCAAAAAGGCTGGTGAACAAATATTCACCAGCCCTAGCCTGTTTTATCAGGCTAATCTACATAAATGCAGATTATTTGATCTCAACAGAAGCACCAGCTTCTTCAAGCTGCTTCTTCAGAGCTTCAGCTTCGTCCTTGGACACGCCTTCTTTCAGGTTAGCCGGGGCAGCTTCAACCAGATCTTTGGCTTCTTTCAGGCCCAGACCGGTAGCGCCACGAACGGCTTTGATGACGGCAACTTTGTTGGCGCCAGCAGCGGTCAGAACTACGTCGAACTCGGTTTTCTCTTCTACTGCTTCAGCAGCCGGACCGGCAGCAACAGCAACAGCGGCAGAAACACCGAACTTCTCTTCCATAGCTTCGATCAGCTCAACAACTTCCATTACAGACATGGAAGCAACGGCTTCGATGATTTGGTCTTTAGTGATAGACATGACAAAAATTCCTGATGTTGAATAAACTCAAACAGCCTAGATAGGCGAGAATCAAGCAGCAGCTTGCTTCTGATCACGCACAGCAGCGATGGTACGAACCAGCTTGCCAGCAGAGGCTTCTTTCATAGTCGCCATCAACTTCGCAATCGCTTCGTCGTAGGTCGGCAGCGTGGCCAGACGATCAATTTGTGCTGCGGCGATAAACTCACCGTTAAAAGCGCCAGCCTTGATTTCGAACTTTTGGTTCGCTTTGGCAAACTCTTTGAACAGACGAGCGGCAGCGCCCGGGTGTTCGTTAGAGAAAGCAATCAAGGTAGGACCGGTAAATGCGTTGTTCAGGCACTCGAATTCGGTACCTTCAACTGCACGACGCAGCAGGGTGTTACGCACAACGCGCATGTACACACCAGCTTCGCGAGCGGTTTTACGCAGGACGGTCATCTTATCTACAGTCACACCGCGAGAATCGGCTACAACTGCAGACAGAGCGCCTTTGGCAGCTTCGTTGACTTCAGCAACAATTGCCTTTTTGTCTTCGAGTCCCAATGCCATTGGCTTAACTCCTGGATTGAATCCGGGTCTATTGACCCAGTACAGACACATCCCCCCTACCTTTACAACAGAGGGGAACGATGCGGTAGCAGGATTCCAGAAGAGAAAGAAACTTTCTCGCTGGGTTTCCGGCACCGTCTACGCAGGAAACATTAAGGCTTTTCAGCCTCCTGCGGTCTTGGACGGAGGTCGAAACCCCCAACCAATCAAGGCGCAAAATTATAGATTAAATTTTGCGCCTTGTAAAACCCATCAATTAGGCCTGAGCTTCCAGAGAAGCTTGGTCTACGGCAACACCGGCACCCATGGTGGTGGAGATGCTGACTTTCTTGATGAAGATACCTTTGGCGGAAGAGGGTTTGCCTTTTTTCAGGGCAACCAGCAGAGCTTCCAAGTTTTCTTTCAGCTGAACTTCGTCGAAAGAAACCTTACCCAGAGTGGTATGGATGATACCATTCTTGTCGTTACGGTAACGAACCTGACCGGCTTTGGCGTTCTTGACCGCTTCAGCAACGTTAGGGGTTACAGTACCGACTTTCGGGTTCGGCATCAGGCCGCGCGGGCCCAGGATTTGACCCAGTTGACCAACAACGCGCATGGCATCCGGGGATGCGATCACGACGTCGAAGTTCATCTCGCCTTTCTTAACCAGATCGGCCAGGTCATCCATACCTACCAGGTCAGCACCGGCAGCTTTAGCTGCTTCGGCGTTGGCACCTTGAGTAAATACGGCAACGCGTACATCACGACCGGTACCGTGCGGCAGTACAGTAGCACCACGTACGTTCTGGTCAGATTTACGAGCGTCGATACCCAGGTTGACAGCAACGTCAACGCTTTCAACGAACTTGGCGGTAGCCAGTTCTTTCAGCAGGGCAATGGCTTCGTTGATGGAGTACTCTTTGGTACCGTCAACTTTTTCGCGAATAACGCGCATACGCTTGGAAAGTTTAGCCATTGTCTTAATCCTCCACTACCAGACCCATGGAACGAGCGGAGCCTGCGATGCAACGTACTTTTGCATCCAGATCGGCACCGGTCATATCCGGTTCTTTGGTCTTGGCGATTTCTTGCAGCTGGGCTACGGTCACCTTACCAACCTTGTCTTTGTTCGGCTTGGCAGAACCAGACTTGATACCAGCAGCTTTCTTCAGCAGGAAGGAAGCAGGCGGAGTCTTGGTTTCGAAGGTGAAGGAACGGTCACTGTAAACGGTGATCACGACCGGAGTCGGTGAACCTTTTTCCAGCTTCTCTGTACGAGCGTTGAACGCCTTACAGAATTCCATGATGTTCACACCGTGTTGACCCAGTGCAGGACCAACGGGAGGAGACGGGTTGGCTGCACCAGCAGCAACCTGCAGCTTGATATAAGCTGTGACTTTCTTAGCCATTAGGAAATTACCTCAAAAATGGGTTCTAGCGCCTCGGAGACTTGCTCCTGCAAACGGCTCCCCAACTAATAAAGGGGCAGCGAATTATAGAGATAATCGCTGCCCCTGACAACCGTTAAACGTACAGAATTCAATCAGCCCTTTTCGACCTGACCAAAATCCAGTTCAACAGGAGTAGAACGACCGAAGATCAGTACAGAGACCTTCACGCGGCTCTTCTCATAATCGACCTCTTCAACGGTACCGTTGAAGTCGGCAAACGGACCATCAGCAACCCGCACCATTTCACCCGGTTCAAACAGGGTTTTCGGACGCGGCTTGTCGTGGGCATCCTGCAGACGGTTCAGGATGGCATCGGCCTCTTTGTCGGAGATCGGTGCCGGACGGTCGGAAGTACCGCCGATGAAGCCCATTACGCGCGGTACGTTACGCACCAGGTGCCATGTAGTTTCATCCATCATCATCTGGACCAGGACATAACCCGGGAAAAACTTGCGCTCACTCTTGCGCTTCTGGCCAGCACGCATCTCGACCACTTCTTCGGTCGGGACCAGTACTTCACCGAACATGTCTTCCATGCCATGCATCTTGATATGTTCGCGCAGGGACTTGGCTACACGGCCTTCATAGCCGGAAAAAGCCTGCACGACATACCATCTCATACGTTGTTCACGTTGTTCAGTCATGGCTTATCCTTACACACCGGTAATCAGGTTGACCAACCAGACCAAGGCACCGTCCAGAACGAACAGCAGCAGCCCCATCACGGCGGTCACCGCCAGCACAATCAGGGTTGTCTGAATGGCTTCCTGACGGGTCGGCCATACGACCTTGCGGACTTCCAGGCGAGACTCACGGGCAAATGCCAGTGTTGCCTTTCCCTTGGTGGTTTGCAGGGCTACTGCACCGGCAGCAGCAATGACAACGACCACACCCAGGGCGCGGACGGCAGCGACAACATCGTTGAGCAGGTAATTACCCACTACAGCGGCCGCCAGGATAATGAAAACCAGGCCCCAAAGCAGGGTATCCTTGCTTCCGCCCTGGCTCTCAGAACTAACACTCATACAACCCACCTGTATCTGACGTAACCAAAGACACAAAAGCCCCGTACGAGACGAGGTATATGGCAGGGGCGGCAGGACTCGAACCCGCAACCATCGGTTTTGGAGACCGCTGTTCTACCAATTCGAACTACGCCCCTACACAAGAAAGCCCCTATTATAGGGGCTTTGCTTTATTTATGTAAGCCAAAGATTAAGCGATTACGCTAGCTACAACACCGGCACCTACGGTACGGCCACCTTCACGGATAGCGAAACGCAGGCCGTCATCCATTGCGATCGGCGCAATCAGGGTAACAACCATTTTGATGTTGTCGCCTGGCATTACCATTTCAACGCCTTCCGGCAGTTCGATGGTACCGGTCACGTCGGTAGTACGGAAGTAGAACTGCGGACGGTAGCCCTTGAAGAACGGGGTATGACGACCACCTTCTTCTTTGGACAGGACGTACACTTCAGATTCAAACTTGGTGTGCGGCTTGATTGAACCCGGCTTGGCCAGGACCTGACCACGCTCTACGTCTTCACGCTTCACGCCACGCAGCAGTGCGCCGATGTTCTCGCCTGCACGACCTTCGTCCAGCAGTTTGCGGAACATTTCAACACCGGTACAGGTGGTAGAAACGGTATCTTTGATACCAACGATTTCTACAGTCTCACCCACTTTAACGATACCGCGCTCTACACGACCGGTAACTACGGTACCACGGCCAGCGATAGAGAATACGTCTTCGATAGGCATCAGGAACGGCAGGTCAATTGCGCGCTCCGGCTCCGGGATGTAGGTATCCAGGTGGTGAGCCAGCTCGATGATCTTCTCTTCCCATGCAGCGTCGCCTTCCAGCGCTTTCAGCGCGGAACCACGGACTACCGGCAGGTCATCACCCGGGAAGTCATATTCGGTCAGCAGTTCACGAACTTCCATCTCGACCAGTTCGAGCAGCTCTTCGTCATCTACCATGTCACACTTGTTCATGAACACGATCATGTACGGAATACCAACCTGACGACCCAGCAGGATGTGCTCACGAGTCTGCGGCATCGGGCCGTCAGTCGCTGCTACTACCAGGATCGCGCCGTCCATCTGGGCAGCACCGGTGATCATGTTTTTAACGTAGTCGGCGTGACCCGGGCAATCTACGTGTGCGTAGTGACGGGTAGCGGTGTCGTATTCTACGTGGGAGGTGTTGATGGTGATACCACGCTCACGCTCTTCTGGTGCCTTGTCGATCTGGTCGAAGGCGAAAGCTTTACCACCGAAGTGCTTGGCCAGCACGTTGGTGATAGCTGCAGTCAGGGTGGTTTTACCGTGG
The DNA here is from genome assembly GCF_027705265.1 of Aeromonas sp. QDB11. Lineage (NCBI taxonomy): Bacteria > Pseudomonadati > Pseudomonadota > Gammaproteobacteria > Aeromonadales > Aeromonadaceae > Aeromonas > Aeromonas sp. QDB11. Next base: position 21,198 of record NZ_JAPDBM010000001.1, read on the forward strand.
TCAACGTGGCCGATGGTACCCACGTTAACGTGCGGTTTATTACGCTCAAATTTTTCTTTAGACATGATCGTCCCTCTAAACTAACGCTGAGTACGCGGTGGCAAGCTAACCACAGAACAGTTTATATGATGGATTTGAATCTGGTGGGGAAGAGAGGCTGGTGCTGACAGGCAGATTCGACTGCCGACCTCACCCGAGGGTGTAGCTCTTGGTATCGCTTGAGCCATATCAGCATCTTGGAGCGGGCAGCGGGAATCGAACCCGCATCATCAGCTTGGAAGGCTGAGGTAATAGCCATTATACGATGCCCGCATTTCTCTAACCCAAAGAACTCAAACCGCAGAGAAATATGGTGGAGGGAGAAGGATTCGAACCTTCGAAGGCAGAGCCGTCAGATTTACAGTCTGATCCCTTTGGCCGCTCGGGAACCCCTCCAGATGCCAGATTGTCACAACGGTAATTCTGCTTGCACCCGTTGTTTTTATCGCTTTTGCACGGCAAATAGACGACAGACAGTCAAGCGTCGCGCATTTTATTGTAAGGTTTTGGGGGATGCAACCATTGAACCCGGCAAAATATGCTTTATTGCCGGGAAGTTTGCAAAAAAGCGGGGGCAAACAAGCCAATCCTGCTGCGTCCCTTGTCGCTCCCCCCCCCTTGGTGTATGGTCGCCGTGCCCAAGAAACAGTGATGACACCATGACGACAGAGCATAACCCCTATCTGCAATTCACCCGCGATCAATGGGCGTTATTGCGCGATTCGGTCCCCCTGACCCTGACCGAACACGATCTGCAGACCCTGCGCGGGATCAACGAGAAGGTGTCATTGCGGGAAGTGGAAGAGATCTACCTGCCCCTCTCCCGCCTGCTCAATCTCTATGTCAAAGCCAAGCAGCGTCGCAGCCGGGTACTGGAGCAGTTCCTCGGCCAGTCCCGCGGCAAGGGTACCTATATCATCAGCATTGCCGGCAGCGTGGCGGGGGGCAAAAGCACCACGGCCCGTATTCTGCAGGCGCTGCTGGAGCGCTGGCCGGAACATCCGCGGGTAGAGCTGGTCACCACCGACGGCTTCCTCTATCCCAACAAGGTACTGGAAGAGCGCGGCCTGATGCGCCGCAAGGGGTTCCCGGAATCCTACGACATCCGCCATCTGGTGGAGTTTGTCGCCAATATCCGCGCCGGCCACGAGAAGGTAGAAGCACCGGTCTACTCCCACCTTATCTACGACATCATTCCCGATGAGAAGAAGGTGGTGGAGCAGCCGGACATCCTGATCCTGGAAGGACTCAATGTGCTGCAAAGCGGCATGGACTACCCCCAGGAGCCCCATCGGGTCTTCGTGTCGGACTTCGTCGACTTCTCCATCTATGTGGATGCCGATGCCGAACTGCTGCGCACCTGGTATATCGAACGCTTCCTCAAGTTCAGAAGCGGTGCCTTCTCGGATCCCGACTCCTACTTCCATAACTACGCCAAACTGGCGGAGAGTGAGGCGACCCGGATTGCCAGCAATATCTGGCAAGATATCAACTATCTGAATTTGCAGGAAAATATCCTGCCAACTCGTGAGCGTGCCAACCTGATCATGACCAAGGGCCATGAGCACGCCATCGAGCAGATCAAGCTGCGCAAATGATGACAGCGGTTGCCGGATAACGAAGAGGGGGCCCGCAGGCTCCCTCTTCTATTTGGCATCATCAGCGGCCTTGCTGTCCCTCAGTCGCCCCGGCGCAGGGAGAGCTCGCCCCCCAGATAGAATTTGACCCCTTCACCCGTCTCCAGTCGCAGGGCGCCGCGATCATCGATGCCACGGGCGATGCCGCGGATCTCCTGATCTCCCATCAACAGACGCACCGGGCGACCGGCAAAGTGATCGAGCCGGTTCCAGTCATCGACAAAGCTTGCCAACCCATGCTGCTCAAAGGTGTGCAGCGCCTGCTGCAGATGGACGAGCATTCGGGCCGCCAGCTGATTGCGATCCACCAGTTCCGGATTGATGTGGCGCAGCTCGGCCCAGGCCTGATCGATCTTCTCCCCTTCGCGGGCAGGCATTGCCAGATTGAGACCGATGCCGATCACCAGATGACAGCTGGCGCCGGCACTACCGCTCATCTCCACCAGTATCCCCGCCAGCTTGCGGCCCTGATAGTAGAGGTCGTTCGGCCACTTGAGCTCGACGCCCTGATAGCCAAGGGATTCCAGCGCCTCGACCACAGCAACACCGACCGCCAGACTCAGCCCCATGGCTGCCGCCATGCCTTGTTCGAGTCGCCAGTACATGCTGAGGATCAGCTGGCAACCGAACGGCGAAATCCAGGGTTTGCCACGGCGACCGCGCCCGGCTGTCTGGCACTCGGCCAGACAACTCTCGCCGGAGCGCAGCTCATTGACCCGATCCAGCAGAAACTGGTTGGTCGAGCCAATGACCGGAAAACAGTGCACCGGCGCCATCGGAGCCAGCGCTTGCAAGGTGGCCTGATCATAAAGCGCCATCGGCACCGCCAGCCGATAGCCCTTGCCGGTCAGGCTGAACAGATCCAACCCCAGCTCCTTGAGCGCCGCCATGTGTTTGCTCACCGCCGCCCGGCTGATGCCCAGCTGCTCGCCCAGCTGTTCGCCGGAGTGAAACTGGCCGTCGCTGAGCAGAGTGATCAGGGTCTGTCTGATGGGAGTCAACGTCATGAGAGCACCTCGTCGAGCCAGGTTTCACCGTGCGCGCCCATAAAGCGCACCTCGTGCTCCAGTACCACGCCAAACTTTTGTTCCACGCTATCACGGACATGGGCCGCCAGCGCGATCAGCTCCATGGCGCTGGCGCCCCCCAGATTGACCAGCACCAGCGCCTGCTCCTGATGAACGGCGGCGCGGCCGATGGCGAAGCCTTTCAGGCCGCACTGATCGATGAGCCAGCCCGCCGCCAGCTTGGCCTGCCCTTCTCCGGCCGGATAGCAGGGCATCTGCGGATAGCGCGCCTTGAGATTCTCCGCCAGCGCCGCAGGCACCACCGGATTCTTGAAGAAACTGCCCGCATTGCCGAGCACGGCGGGATCCGGCAGTTTGGCCATGCGGGTGGCACAGACGGTATCGAAGATGGCCTGCGCAGAAGGCGTGTCACCGAGCGCCGCCAGCGGGCCATAGCCCAGCACCGGCTGCCACGCCTTGGGCAGTTTGAGCCCGACTGCGGTGATCAGATGGGAATCCTGATACTCGTGCTTGAAGATGCTGTCGCGATAACCGAAGCGGCACTCTGCCGCCGCGATCCGCTCAATCTCGCCACTCTGCCAGTTGAACGCCTCGACATAGGCGCAGAAGTCAGCCAGCTCGACCCCGTAGGCACCGATGTTCTGCACCGGCGCCGCACCGACCGTACCGGGGATCAGCGCCAGATTCTCCAGCCCATACCAGCCCTGCTGCAGGCAGTGGCGTACCAGCTGATGCCAATCCTCACCCGCCGCCACATGCAGCAACCAGTGATCGCCACCATCTTCAGCGGCAATCCCCTTGAGCCGGTTGAGCACCACCAGACCGAGAAAATCGGTGGTGAAGAGCATGTTGCTGCCGCCGCCCAGATTGAGGCGCGGCAGCTGGTTGAGCTGCGGATCGGCACGCAGGGTCGCCAGATCGGCAACCTGCTCCACCTCGGCCAGCCAGAGGCAATAAGCATCGAGGGCAAGGGTGTTGAGCTTCAACAAGGAGGCGTTGGCATTCAGTTTCATCGGTCTATCCCGGCTTGGTGCAAGGACGCAGTCTACCTCAAGTTACCCCATGACGAAAAACCCGAGCCCTTTTCGGGGCAATAACAGTGGTTTACAGTAGACGGCTTCAACTGTTGAGGAACAACTCATGAATAACCAGTTTGCCGTCATCGGCCTTGGCCTGTTTGGCAGCGCGCTATGTGAAGAGCTGCAACGGCAAGATGCCGAAGTGCTGGCCATCGATATTGACGAGAGCAAGACCCGCCAAATCGCCGCTCTCTGCAATCACGTCATCGTCGCTGATGCCACCGATGAGGCCACAGTCGCCGAACTGGGGCTGGCCAATTTCGATATCGTCTTCGTCGCCATCGGCGATAACCTGGAGACCAGTATCCTCACCACCCTCGTCCTGAAAGAGGCGGGCGTGAAGAAGGTGTGGGTCAAGGCGCGTGACAAGTTCCACGCCAAGATCCTGCAGAAAGTGGGCGCCGACAAGGTGATCAACCCGGAGTGGGACATGGGCCGCCGGGTCGCCCAAAGCATGCTGGACAACCGGCTGTTCGACTATCTGGAACTGGGCCACAACATGGTGCTGACCGAGTTTGTCATCGGCCTGCCGCAAAATGGCAAGGCGCTCGGGGACCTTCATCTGCTGCAACAGAGCGATTTCCAGTTGCTCGCCATCAAGCGCGGTGAAGTGCTGCACAACGTGCTGACCGGCAAGATGGAGCTGCAACTTGGCGACATCCTGATCCTCGCGGGCAACAAGCACGCCATCGACCACTGGCTCGAAACCCTATGATCAACTGGCGCAGCAGCTACGCCTTTGCGCTGCATCGGGAGCAGGACTCCCGCTGGAGCGAGGCAAGGCTGATCCTCGGCAGCTTCCTGTTCATCCTGCTGGTTGGCACCATCTTTCTGGTGCAACCCTCCAGCCACAATGGCGAGGTCACCTTCGTCAACGCCCTGTTCACCGCCACCTCGGCCATCAGCGTGACGGGGCTTGGCGTGGTGGACACCGGCAGTGCCTTCACCCTGCAGGGGCAGATTTTCCTGCTGATGCTGATGGAGATCGGCGGACTGGGCCAGATGACCATGACCCTGCTGCTGATCGCCATCTTCAGCAAGCGGGTCGGTCTGCGCCAACAGGTACTGGCCAAGGAGGCGCTGGGACAGGAGGGCTCGGTCAACATCATCCAGCTGGTCAAACGCATTGTGCTGTTCGCCTTTATTGCCCAGTTGATCGGCACCGGCATCATGGCTATCCGCTGGGTGCCCGAGATGGGGTGGGTGCACGGCCTCTATGTCAGCTTCTTCCACGCGGTCTCGGCCTTCAACAACGCCGGCTTCTCGCTGTTTGCCAACAATCTTATGGACTATCGAGACGACCCCATCATCAGCCTGACCATCGCCGGTCTGCTGATCCTCGGGGGGATCGGCTTTACCGTCATCGTCGATCTGGTGCGTAACCGCCGCTGGCGCAAGCTGAAGCTGCACAGCAAGCTGATGCTGCTGATGACCCCGGCGCTGCTGCTGGCCGGTACCCTGATGTTCTGGCTGCTGGAGCACAACAACCCGGGCACCCTCGGCAAGGCAGGTATCAGTGGCCAGCTGCTGGCGGCCTTCTTCCACTCTGCCAGTGCCCGTACCGCCGGTTTCAATACCATCGATATCGGGCTGATGACCCCGGCGGCGCTGCTGTTTCTGATGATGCTGATGTTTATCGGTGCCGGTGCGACCTCGACCGGTGGCGGTATCAAGGTGACCACCTTCGCAGTGGTGCTGCTGGCGACCAAGGCGTTTCTGACCAAACGGCCCCATGTCACCGCTTTTGGCCGCACCCTGTCGCCCCAGATAGTGACCCGATCGCTGGCCATCATCATCGTCAGCACCATGGTGCTGATGCTGGCGATGTTCCTGCTGATGGTGACCGAGGATCTGCCATTCGACAAAATCATGTTCGAGACCATCTCGGCATTTGCCACCGTCGGCCTCTCTACCGGCATCACCGCCTCCCTGAGCGAGCCGGGCAAGCTGATCCTGGTGCTGGTGATGATCTGCGGCCGTCTCGGTCCCCTCACTCTGGCCTTTATGCTGGCCCGCCCGGTCGAGACCCGCATCCGTTATCCGGAAGAAAACGTCTACACCGGCTAAGTGGTGCCCTGCCATTACCGCGATAAAAAAGAGAGAGGGGCACATGGCCCCTCTCTCTTTTCCGCTGGCGGCTTTGGCACATCAGCCAGCAACGTCCCTCACACGGTCAAGCCACCTTGCTTCTGGCTGTGCGCTTGCCCGTACTCTTGCGAGGAGCGGCACCAGCGCCGCTGGCCGCCGGACTCTTGCGCTTGGTAAAACGCCGCTTGCTGGCACCCGGCGCCTCCTTCGGCAGGGCGCTGAAGCTGGCGCCGGAGTCCTGCCGTGCCCCCTCAATCAGGCCGTTGAGCTGCTCGGTGAGCGGCCCCATAAACTGCTGGTAGCTGCCGTGACGCTCGGCGATCTGGCCGAGGCTCTGCTCCCACAGCGCCGTCATATCCGGCGTGGTGGCGGTGGCGGGCAGCGCCTGCACCAGCGCCCGTCCGGTCGGGGTCGCCTTGATGCTCTTGCCTTGGCGCACCAAAAAGCGGCGCTTGAACAGCAGATCGATGATGCCCGCCCGGGTCGCCTCGGTGCCGAGGCCATCGGTGTCGCGCAGAGTTTTGCGGATCTCGGGATCTTGCACATAGCGGGCGATGCCGGTCATGGCCGCCAGCAGGGTGGCATCGGTAAATGACTTGGGCGGCTGGGTCATCTTCTCCAGCAGTTCGCCCCGCTCGCACAACAGTTGCTCTCCCTCTTTCAAAGCCGGCAGGGTGCCCGCCTTCTCTTCGTCGTCATCCTCCTCCACCCCGAGCAGCGCCTTCCAGCCCGCTTTCAGAATGCGGCGCGCCTTGGCCTGAAACAGGCCACCGGCGATGCGCAGCAGCACCTTGCTGTCGTTGTATTCGAACGGAGGATAAAACTGCAGCAGGTACTGGCGGGCAATCAGGCCATAGAGCTTCGCCTCGTCGGCCCCCAGCGTGGCGGGGTTGCCCTGCTTCTCGGTGGGGATGATGGCGTGGTGGGCATCCACCTTGCTGTCGTTCCACGCCTTGCTGCGGATCTTGCCATCCGCCTCGCTAACCGCCTTGGCCAGCGTGGGCGCTGTGGCGGCGATGGCGCCGCGCACCTGCTCGGCCCGCTTGAAGTGGTCGGTCGGCAGATAGCGGCTGTCGGAGCGCGGATAGGTGATGAGCTTGTGGCGCTCGTAGAGACTCTGGCAGATGTCGAGCACCCGTTTGGCATCCATGCCGAACCGCTTGGCGGCATCGATCTGCAAGCTGGAGAGGTTATAGGGCAGCGGTGCCGCCTGCTTGCGGGCCTGCTCCTCCACCGATTCGACCTGTGCGGGTTGGCCGTTGATCCGGCTCACCACCTTGTCGGCCAGCGCCCGGTTGAGCACCCGCCCCTCCTCGTCCTGCCACGGCAGGCAGGCTTCCGATGGCAGCCACTTGGCGGTGAAACGTTCATTGCCGTCGGTCAGCAGATGGGCCAGCACCTCGTAGAAGGGTTTGGGGACAAAAGCCTCGATTTCGAGATCCCGCCGCACCACCAACCCGAGCAGCGGGGTCTGCACCCGACCGACCGAGAGCAGCTCGCTGCAACCGGCCTTGCGCCCGAGCAAGGTATAGGCACGGGTCATGTTAATCCCATAGAGCCAGTCGGCCCGACTGCGGGCCAGTGCGGAGACCGCCAGCGGCACGAACTCCTTGTTGTCCCGCAGCTTGTCGAGGGCGCGGCGCACCGCAGGCGGGTTGAGATCGCTGATAAGACAACGCTGCACCGGCTTGGTTTTCGGGTAGCCGAGAAAGTCGATCACCTCATCCACCAGCAGTTGCCCTTCCCTGTCCGGGTCACCGGCGTTGACCACGCAGTCCGCCTGCTTGATCAGCCGCTTGATGACGGTGAGCTGGGTTTTGGTCTTGGGCTTGGCCACCAGCTGCCACTGGGCGGGGATGATGGGGAGGTGCTCCATCCGCCACTGCTTGAAGGCGGCGTCATAGGCATCGGGCTCGGCCTGCTCCAGCAGATGGCCGATGCACCAGGTGACCACATCCCCCTGGGCTGTTTCGATAAAACCGTCGCCCTTCTTGTGGGGCTTGGGCAGGGCATCGGCAATGGCGCGGCCCAGCGTGGGCTTCTCGGCGATAAAGAGTCGCATCGGTGGCTACCTGCAATGCTGTATATGCAGACAGTATACAACTGCCACCGCGAAAGCCCAACAGCCCCTATTCGTCGAACGGGTGATCGTGGATGGCGGCAAACAGCCGCGCCTGATTGAGCAGCGGCGCATAGTGGAAGGCATTTTCGCCATCTTCCGCCAGCAGGTAGTCGGTCAGCTGTTCGCGCACCGCCTCTTGCAGGGTCTCCAGCTTCCACGGCTTGGCAAGGTAGTAGTGCAGTCCGCCACGATTGACCGCCTCGACGGTGGCCTCCAGCCCCGCTTGCCCGGTCAACAGCAATTTGCGACTGGCACGGGTGGTGGCACGCCGGTTCAGCTCCACCAGAAAATCGACCCCCAGGGTTCCCGGCATGATGTGGTCACAGAGGATCAGCGCCAGCTTGTTGCCGTCGCTCTCCCACTCCTCCACCACCGCTCGCGCCTCATCGACGCTCTCGGCCGCCTCCAGCTCGAAGTGGGAACGGAACGGGGCGAGATCGTGGATCACCGCATCCAGTACCTCCCGCTCATCGTCCACACACAGGATTAGATAGTGTTTGTTCATTGCTCCTCCTTGGCGACATGGTTTGGCACGCCGCGCGATTGATGCTGGCGACGGCTCAGGCCGCATGCTCCTTGTTGTGGTGAGGCTCGCCCCCGTAACCGGCCTGCCCCATGCCGTCCAGCGGCAAACAGACCCGCATCCGGGTATAGCGGCCCGGCTCGGAGGCCACCTCGATCCGGCCATGATGCTGCTGAACTATCTGCAGCGAAACGCTCAGGCCAATGCCGAGACCGAAATGGCCCTCCCGCTTGGTGGTGAAGTTGAGATCGAAGATCCGCTGCCACAGTTCGGGCTCAATGCCGCAGCCGCTATCCTCGATCTCCACCATGGCCCACTCGGGATCCAGCAATCCGGTGCGAATGGTGAGTCGCCCCGGGCCGCTCATGGCATCCAGACTGTTGGCGATCAGGTTGGTCCACACCTGTTGCAGGGCGATGGGGTGACAGCGTACCAGCGGCAGCGGTTGATACTCCTTGCAGATCTCATGGTGCTTGAGGCGGTTTTCGAAAATCATCAGGGTATCTTCCAGCCCCTCGTGCAGGTCCACCAGCGAGGGTTCGAGCCGATCCTGCCGCGCATACTGCTTGAGGCTCTTGACCAGATCGCCGATGCGACGGGCACACACCTCGATATTGCGCAGGAAGCTGCCGGTCTGCTGGAACAGCTCCAGCCGGGATAGCAGGGCCTCCCGCTCGGCGGCGGTGCGGCTGGCAAACCAGCGCTGCCAGTTCAGCTCGTCATCCAGATTCATCTGCACCGCCAGCCGTGCCTGCTGACGATCGCCAAAGCGCCCCTCCGCCTGCCGGGTCTTGTCACGGATCTCGCTGGTCGAGACCGGCTGGGCGGTCAGCGCCTGACAGAGGGTCTGGTTGCCCAGCCCCTTGATGGGAGCAGGCAGTTCGAGATTGACCAGATCGGGGATGGCAGCTCGCAGGGTCTCGCTGCCACGGATGATGGCCGCCACCGGGTTGTTCAGCTCATGGGCGACACCGGCCACCAGCTGACCCAGCATCGCCATCTTTTCACTCTCCACCAGCTGGGCGTAGGCGGCATCAAGGGAGTTGAGAGTCTGTTGCAGCCGCATCTCGGTACGGATGCTGTTTTGCAGGCGGCGGTTGAAGTGGCGCAGCAGCAGATTGGTAAAGGAGGGGAGCAGTTCGCTGCGCGCCTGCATCACCCGGGAGAATTGCAGCTTGTCGAGCTTGATCACCTCGGCGCCAGTCAGGGTCACCCCGGTGGTGAAGGCGGGTTCGCCGGTGACGAAGGACATGCCCCCCACCAGCGAGCCGGTGCGGTAGTGCACCACCTCCTGATCGATGCCCTGCTCGTCCCGCTTGCGCAGCACCACCTCCCCCTTGGCGATAAACCAGAGGAAGCTGTTGGGCTCCCCCTCGCGGGTCAGCACATGGCCCGGACTGTAGTGGCGGCAGACCCGCGCCTCGTCATTGCCATCGAAAAACTGGTAAAGGCCGTCGATCACCACCCGCGATAGCTCTTCATCGCTGCAGTGGGTGTAATCCATAAAACCCTGCCGATAAGCCGCCAACTGGCGATCGACGTGGACCCGCAGCAACTTCTGGTTGTCGAGCACGGCGGCATAGCTCAGCAGATCAGCCTCGGGCTGGAGCAGCACAAAGTGGCTGGCCTGCTCGATCACCGCCCGACGCAGGCTGCCATCGCGCCAGGGGCGCTGCAGGTAGTAGTCGAGACGACCGAGGTTGACCGCCTCGATGATCGATTTCATCTCCGGCTGGCTGCCCAACAGGATCTTGCGGCACGCCTCGTGGCGGCTGCCGAGGCGGATCAAAAAATCGGCCCCTCGCCCATCCCCCAGCTCGCTGTCACACACCACCACGGCGGGCGGCTGCCCCTTGCGGTCCAGCTCGTCGAGGGCCAGCTCCGCCGACTCCTGCCCGACCACCACCACCAGCGCAAAATGGCCGAGCAGTGGGGTCAGCTCCTGTTCGAATTCGGTCAGCAGCTGCACGTTGGCGGCGACACACAGCAGTGAGAAAGGGCTCATCGGCGACACTCCGTTGTGGCTCACTGTTCACTATATCAACGAATTCTGTGGGGTTTTGCGAGGGGGATAACAGCTGTCGTGGAAAGTGAATAAATTGCTCAATCGACGATTAATTGAATTTAATTCCACTCAACAGTCAATATCAAAACAAAAGACAAAATGTGACGACCATCAAAAAATATAAACCATGATGAAGGTCAACGCCTTATTCCTGTCATTACTACTACTATTGGACTACTACTATGTTGGTAAAAATTGACCGTAGGAAAACGCCGCCATGATTGGAAAACTGATAAGAAAAACCTGGTTCTGGCTCCTGCTGCTCGGGGCCCTGCTGGGTGTCGCGGCACTGGGTATCACCGTGACCGTGCTGCACAAGACCAGCTCCACCGAATTCTGCGTCTCCTGCCACTCCATGCAGACTCCGCTCGCCGAGTATCAGGGCAGCGTCCACTTCCAGAACACCAAGGGGATCCGCGCCGAGTGTGCCGACTGCCACATTCCGGGCAATCCTACCTCCTACCTGTGGACCAAGGTGCGCGCCGTGAAGGATATCTATCACGAAGCGATCGGCACGCTCGACACGCCTGAGAAATATGAAGCCCACAAACTGCGGATGGCCCAGTCCGTCTGGGACGAACTGAAGGCCAACGACTCCGCCACCTGCCGCAGCTGCCACAGCTACGAGGCGATGGACATTCTGGCCCAGCGCCCCAATGCCCGTGCCGAGCACCCTGTCGCCATCAAGGAAGGACAAACCTGTATCGACTGCCACCGCGGTGTCGCCCACATCATGCCTGACATGAGCGGCCTGGCTGCCGCTGGTGCCAGCGAGCTGGCGCAGGCTGCGGCCCAGACTCCGGCCAACGTCACCACCCGTTACGCCATCGCCACCACCCCGCTGTTCCTCGATGCCGCCGCCAAGACCGACGAAGGCACCCTGATGCCCTCCACCAGAGTGGAAGTACTGGCCAACGAAAACGGCCGCGCCAAGGTGCAGATCGAAGGCTGGCAACAGGATGGCGTGAGCGAAGTGTTCTACGCCGCACCGGGCAAGCGGATCCTCAGCGTACTGGTCGGCGATGCCGCCAAGAAAGCGCTGGTCACCGGCCAGAGCGAAACCGACAGCGCCACCAACCTCACCTGGCATCAGGTCAAGCTGACCGCCTGGGTCGACCAGACCCAGCTCATCGGCGATCAGGGCAAGCTGTGGCAATACGCCTCCACCCTGATGTCCAACAACTGTACCGGCTGCCACGGCCTCACCGCGCTGGATCACTTCAATGCCAACCAGTGGATCGGCGTCATCAAGGGGATGGAATCTCGTACCTCCCTGACCCCGGAACAGGCTCGCATGCTGACCCAGTATGTCCAGAAACATGCCAGTGACATGAGCGCGGCCCACTAAGGCTGGAACAGAGGAAAACCGTTATGACTTTTTTCAATGACAAGAAGACCAATCTGTCCCGCCGCAACCTGCTCAAGGGCCTCGGCGCCTGCGCAGCCCTGCCCCTGCTCGGCGGCATTTTTCCCAAGAGTGCGCTGGCGCAAGCCATCAGCACCGCATTGAGCCAGTTCCCGACTCTGGTGCCCGCCCAGAAGGGTATTCTGACCGGCGCCCACTGGGGTGCGTTTGAAGCGGTCGTTGAGGATGGCCGCATGGTGCGCGTCCAACCGGTGGCCGATGATCCGGCGCCGAACGATCTCATCGACATGGCGCCGTTCCAGGTGCACGCCAAGAACCGCATCAAATACCCCATGGTACGCAAGAGCTGGCTGGAGCATGGCCCGGGCGCCAAACCCGAGCTGCGCGGCGCCGACGAGTGGGTGCGAGTGAGCTGGGACAAGGCGATCGAACTGGTGGCCGGTGAAATCCAGCGCGTGCAGAGCGACTTCGGCCCGCAGGCGATCCACGCCGGTTCCTACGGCTGGAAGAGTGTCGGCATGTTCCACAACAGCCGCACCCTGCTGCACCGTCTGATGAACCTCTCCGGCGGTTTCACCGGTTATGCCGGTGACTACTCCACCGGTGCGGCCCAGGTGATCATGTCCCATGTGATGGGCTCCATCGAGGTGTACGAACAGCAGACCGCCTGGCCCAACGTGATCGAGAACGCCGAACTGGTGGTGCTGTGGGGGGTCAACGCTCAGGTCACCCTGAAGAACAGCTGGAACATGCCGGACCACGAGGGTCAGGCTGGCTTCAAGGCGCTGAAAGAGAAAGGCACCCGCGTCATCAGCATCGATCCCATCTACAACGAGACCGCCAAGCTGGTCGGTGCCGAGTGGATTGCCCCGAACGCCTACACCGACGTGGCCATGATGCTGGGTGTGGCCCATACCCTCTACAGCGAGAAGAAGCACGATCAGGCCTTCCTCGATCGCTACACCGTCGGCTTCGACAAGTTCCTCGCCTACCTGCTCGGCAAGGATGACGGTCAGCCGAAGAGCGCCGAGTGGGCGAGCAGCGTCTGCGGCGTCGATGCCAAGGTAATTCGCCAGCTGGCCCTCGACATGGCATCCAAGCGCACCATGATCATGGCCGGTTGGGGCATGCAGCGTCAGCAACACGGCGAACAACCGAACTGGATGCTGGTGACCCTGGCCTCCATGCTGGGCCAGATCGGCCTGCCAGGCGGCGGCTACGGCTTCAGCTACCACTACTCCTCCGGTGGCAGCCCCACCGCCAAGGGCGGCATTCTGGCGGGTATCTCCGCCGGCAACGCACCGAAGAACAGCCCGGTACCGATCCCGGTAGCCCGCATCGCCGACTGTCTCGCCAACCCGGGCAAGACCATCGACTTCAACGGTCGCAAGGTGACCTATCCGGACATCAAGCTGGTCTACGTGGCGGGCGGCAACCCCTTCCACCACCATCAGGACACCAACAACCTGCTGCAGGCGTGGCGCAAGCCGCAGACCGTGATCGTTCACGAGCCCTACTGGACCGCCACCGCCAAGCACGCCGACATCGTGCTGCCGGTCACCACCAGCTACGAGCGCAACGATCTGGAGATGGGGGGCGACTACTCCCAGCGCTATGTATTCCCGATGCACCAGTGCGTGCCGCCCCAGCACGAGTCCCGCAACGACTTCGACATCTTCAGCGCCATCGCCGCCAAGCTGGGGGTGCAGGAGCAGTACACCGAAGGCAAGGACGAGATGCTGTGGCTCAAGCAGATGTATGACGGCATGGCGGCGCAGGCCCGTGGCGCCCGCGTGGCGCTGCCGCCGTTCAACATGTTCTGGGAGTCCAACAACTACATCCGCTTCCCGATCCCCGAGGCCAACCGCCAGTGGATCCGTCACGCCGATTTTCGCGAGAACCCGCTGCTCAACCCGCTCGGTACCCCGTCCGGCAAGATCGAGATCTTCTCCAACACGGTGGCCGGGATGGGTTATGCCGACTGCGCCGGCCATCCCAAGTGGTATGAGCCCAAGGAGTGGGTGAAGAGCGAGGTGGCGGCGCGCTATCCGCTGTCGCTCAACACTTCGCACCCGACCCAGCGGCTGCACTCCCAGCTCGACAACACCCCGCTGCGGGACAAGTTCGCCATCGCCGACCGCGAGGCGATCATGATTCATCCGCAGGATGCCAAGGCCCGCGGCATCGCCCAGGGAGATCTGGTGCGCGCCTTCAACGAGCGAGGCCAGATCCTGGTGGGCGCCCTGCTCTCCGAGGATGTGCGTCAGGGGGTAGTGCGGATCTGCGAAGGGGCCTGGTTTGATCCGGCCAAGCCGGGCGAAGCGGGCAGCATCTGCAAGAACGGCAACGTCAACTGCCTCACCTTCGACGAAGGTTCGTCCAGTCTGGCGCAAGGCAACTGCGGCCACATGGCCCAGCTGCAGATCGAGAAGTACACCGGCCCTGTGCTGGCCAACACCGCCCACGCGGTTCCGGCCAACGGCTAAGGCGATTGCCACCCAATAAAAACGGCGCCATCAAGGCGCCGTTTCTTTATCTGTCTGCCATCTGTCTACCAAAGCGCAGGCATGGTCGGGATGGGTTTAGAACTCCCCTTCCTCCATATACTCCTGCGCGCACTCCACCAGTTGCGGCCACAGCTCTTCCGGCACCCAGGCGTCCGGGTCATCTTCATCCCCGTCGTACTGGCTCCAGAAATAGCGGCGCAGGCCGGAGGCGAACTCGTCGCTGATCTCGGCCAGCTCGGAGAGCGGCCCCAGCCAGGCGATGCGACGCAGGCCGGAGGCGAGATCGTTGATGGCATCCATCAGGGTGCGATCGTCGAAGCTCTGCTCCACCAGCAGGGTGAAGCGCTCGCGCGCCTGTTCAGTCTGATCTTCCTCCAGCTCGCCCACATCGGCCAGCAGGTCGACAAAATCTTCCAGAAGGAACGCGATCAGGCCATCCCTGTCTTCAAACCACTGGATTTGGGCGCCCTTGACCCCCAGCACAGAGGCATCAAACGAATCGTCAAGGTGACACAGTGCCCACGGATCGTCGGTCATGCTTCTCTTCCTCAGGCTAAAATAAATGCCATATGTTATGCCTAGCTCTCGACTCTTGCCACCTTGGGCAACGAGAGAGAGGCGGCCAGACCGCCCAGTTCGGCGCGGCCCATGATGAAACTGCCCCGATAGGCTTCCGCCAGATCGGAGACGATGTTGAGACCCAGGCCCGAGCCCGGTACCTTCTCGTCGAGCCGCACCCCGCGCAGCACCGCTTTGGCGATCTGATCCTCGCTCATGCCGGGGCCGTCATCCTCGATACGCAGGGTGATCCAGCCCCCCAGCTCGGCGCTGGAGATACGCAGCTCGCTGGCGGACCACTTGAAGGCATTCTCCAGCAGGTTGCCCACCATTTCGTCAAAGTCCTGCTCCTCCACCCCGACCGCCAGATTGGCGGGCACCTGCAGATCTACCGTCTTGCCCGGATAGAGACGGGAGAAGGCGCGGCAGATGTACTCCACCCGCGCCCGCACCGGGGTCGAGACCCCGAGGATCTTGGCGGCGCCGGTCACCCGCGCCTTGCCAAGGTGGTAATCGATATGGCGCTGGATCTGGTCGAGCTGCTCGCCGATGGCGGCCTGATCCTCCGGCGGCAACTGGGCCACCTGATTGCGCATGATGCTGAGCGGCGTCTTGAGGGCGTGGGCCAGATTGCCTGTGTGGGATCGCGCCCGCTGCAGCAGCTCGCCGTAGTGGTGCAGCAGTCGGTTGATATCCTCCACCAGCGGCTGGATCTCCAGCGGATAGCGCAGCCGGAACCCCTCCTGATGGCCCTCATGAACCCGTCCCAGTTCACGACGCAGCAGGTGTAGCGGCCGCAAACCATAGACGATCTGGAACATGAAGCCGAGCACCAGACCGGCGGCGGCAAAGCCGAGGCCGAGGAACAGGCTGATCCGGGTCTTGTTGAGGGTCTGGGTCAGGGCGCTGCTGTCCTTGGCCATCACCAGAGTGAACACCCGATCGGAACCGGGCAGCAGCACAGTGCGGGTCATGATCAGCAAGGGTTCACGATTTGGCCCCTTGCCGACAAAGAGGTCGGGATCACCAAACGCCGACTTGAGCCCGTCGCTCTTCAGGGTGGTATCCCACAGGGAGCGGGAGCGCCCCACCACATCGTGGCCCAGCTCCAGCTGCCAGTAATAGCCGGAGTAAGGCTGGCTGAAACGGGGATCCGACATCGGCTCGACCACCACCGGCAGGCCGGTTTTGGCCACCTCCAGCCGGGAGAGCAGATCATAGAGCTGCAGGCGCAGACCGTCGGCCTCCGCCTCCTGCCAGTAGTTGCGCATCATGGTCTGCAGGCTGAAGCCGGTGGCGAACAGAAACAGCCCGCACCACACCAGCGCGATGGCGAGCAGTCGCCCCCGCAGGGTTCTCACCAGCCTCATTCGTTGATCCGGTACCCGAGGCCGCGCACTGTTTCAATCAGGTCAGGGTTGGTTTTCTTGCGGATCCGGCCGATGAACACCTCGACGGTGTTGGAGTCGCGGTCGAAATCCTGGGCATAGATGTGGTCGATCAGCTCGCTGCGCGACACCACCTTGCCCCGGTGCTGCATCAGATAACCGAGCACCCGGAACTCGTGGGCGGTCAGCTTGATGGGGGTCCCTTCGTACCACACCTGAGACGCGGCCATGTCGAGGCGCACTCCGCCAATCTCCAGAATGGAGCTGGCGTTGCCTGCCGCCCGGCGCACCAGCGCATGGACCCGTGCCACCAGCTCGGCCACCTGGAACGGCTTGGTGAGGTAGTCATCGGCACCGGCGTTGAGCCCTTCGATCTTCTCGTGCAGCTGACCACGGGCGGTCAGTACCAGCACCGGGGTATCGATCCCCTTGCTGCGCCACTCTTTCAGCACGCTCAGCCCATCGCGCCCCGGCAGGCCGAGGTCGAGAATGATGGCATCGTAGGGTTCGGTCTCGCCGAGGAAACCGGCCTCGTTGCCGTCGTGGCAGAGATCGGTGACAAAGCCGGAGAGGCGCAGCTGTTCGGCCAGCTGGCCGGCCAGGATTTTTTCGTCTTCAACAATCAGAATTCGCATGAACAGGCTTCCACACAGGGGTTATTCATCATCCTCGACCGGGGGCTTGGGCGGTTCGAACAGCCGCTCCAGATGGTGGCCCTTGGCCCACACCAGCTCAAGGTTGTCGGCCCGATAGGCCACCTTGATCACGCTGTTCTCCCGATCGATGACTCGCAGTTCATAGAGCCAGATACCATCCTCTTCCCCCAGATCCACCCGCAACACCCGCACCGGCAATCTGGCCGCCACCTCCATCATTTCATGGAAGGGCCGAACCCGTCCCTCATGGACAGCTTGCTGCAGCATGGCTTCATCAGGCGTGACCGCCTGTGCCAGCACCGGCAGCAATAACCCGAGCAGAGGGAGCGCTCTATTCATGGATGATTCATCTCCAAAAACCTAACATAATGGCGTTTATAGTCTGCCAGCCATGAATCCGGAATGAATATGATCCCGCGCAGTGTCCTGCTGATCCTTTGTCTGTTGAGTGCCACAAGCTGGGCGGCCCAGAGCCGTCTCGACATGGCCGGGCTGGTCAAACTCCTGCTGGCGCAAGGGTATCACGACATTCGGGAAGTGGAGCTGGAAGGGGACAAATTCGAGGTCAAAACCCTCAATCGCCAGGATCAGAAGGTGCATCTCATCGTCGATGCCTACACTGGCGAGATCAAACAACAAGAGGCCGATTAGGCCTCTTTTGCATTCCAGCGTCCCCGCATGGGGCGCAGCAGCTTATCTTTCCTCGGCCAGAGCAGGGCGCAGGCCAGCAGCAGGTAGATGAGGGGCTCCCCCCAACCGCTCTTGAGCGACCACCAGTAGTGCACCGGCACCAACAGGGCGATGGCATAGACCCAGTTGTGCAGCTTCTGCCATGCGGCGCCCATTCTGCGCTGCAATGCGGGCAGCGAGGTGATGCTGAGGGCGGCCAGCAGCAGCAATGCCACCATCCCCACCACTATGTAGCTGCGCTTGACCAGCTCGCCACCAATCAGCCCCCAGTCAAACTGCAGATCCAGCCCCAGCCACGCCATGAAGTGGAGTAGCGCCCAGGCAAAACACCAGAGCCCGAGGGGGCGGCGCAGCTTGATGAGCTGCCCCTGCCGCCAGCGCTTGGCCAGCGGCGACACCAGCAGGGTGAGCAGCAGCAGGTTGAGCGCCCCCTTGCCGAGGTAGTGGATCAGCTCGGGCACCGGATCGCCCCCCAACAAGCCTGCCGGAATGGCAAACCCGAGCCAGAGCAGGAAGCCGAGAGCGCCCAGATGCACCAGTGCCCGCAAGCCGCTGATATGGGCCGGTTTCAATCTCAGTACCATTGGCGCAGATCCATCCCCTGATAGAGCGAAGCGACTTCATCACCATAGCCGTTGAACATCAGGGTCGGCTGACGTTTGGCGCCAAACACGCCGCCCTCGCCGATAAAGCGCTCGCTGGCCTGACTCCAGCGCGGGTGATCCACCTGCGGATTGACGTTGGCGTAGAAGCCATATTCGTTGGGCGCCAGCAGGCTCCAGGTGGTCGGCGGCATCTCCTCCACCAGCCGGATCGAGACGATGCTCTTGATGCTCTTGAAGCCATACTTCCACGGCACCACCAGCCGGATCGGCGCGCCATTCTGGGCGGGCAGGGTCTTGCCATAGAGCCCCATCGCCAGGAAGGAGAGCGGGTGCATCGCCTCGTCGATACGCAGCCCCTCCACGTAGGGATACTCGATGCCGCCCCCCAGACTGGAGGCTTGGCCCGGCAGCTGTTTCGGGTCAAACAGGGTTTCGAAGGCGACAAACTTGGCACGACTGGTGGGCTCGGCGCGGCGGATGATCTCCGCCAGCGAGATACCGTTCCAGGGCAGTACCATGGACCAGGCTTCGACGCAGCGCAGCCGGTAGATCCGCTCCTCCAGCTCGCTCTTGTTGATGAGATCCCACACATCGAGGGTAAAGGGCTTGGCCACCTCCCCCTCCACCTTGAGGGTCCAGGGTTCGGGTTTGAGGTAATGGCCGTTGCTGGCCGGGTCGGACTTGTCGGTACCCAGCTCATAGAAGTTGTTGTAACTGGTGGCCTTCTCTTCCGGTGTCAGCACCAGATTGGCCGGTCGCTCCGCAGGCTTGCTGTTGAGCGGCCTGGTGGCTAATTGGGGGGCATCCTCTTTACCGCGCAGCAGGTCTAGCACACCGGCCTGAGTGGGAAACGCCAGGGTAGCAGCGCCCAGACCCAGCCCCTTGAGAATAAGGCGGCGATCCTGATAGACGGCTTCCGGAGTGACATCCTGTTCGGTGAGGGGGTGAGCGGCACGACGCTTGATCAACATGAAAAACTCCCGGGGCTACATAAGGCGATATGGATAAGACCCGCCCCGGCAGATTTTTATTTCACACAAATTTACATCATGTGGTGCAGGGGCAGTGCCTTGGCCATGGTGCCGACCAGAAACAGGACTACGAACACCAGCAGGGGAACGATCACGTTGGGCGCCATCAGACTCACTCCATGAGCAGGACAGGGCCTCTAACTATGGCCGAGGGTTTGGCCGGTCACCAATGAATTTTTTTCGCGAGCGCAAGCGTATTCCTGAGTTGAAAAGGGTGATGAAGATCACACACAATTCTGCCCCCGCTTGCCGCCCCGATTGCCGGGGGTAGGCTGCCCATTTTGCGAAGCCAACTGAAGAGTCGCCCCATGAGCCCACTGATCGCCATCGCCATCACTACTGGAATTCTCTCCGCCGTCTGGGGCTGGATTGCCGTCGCGTTCGGCCTTATCTCCTGGGTCGGCTTTCTCGGCTGCACCAGCTATTTCGCGTCAAGCGGCGGCTACAAGGCGCTGCTGCAGACCATCTTCTGCAACACCAGCGGCATGCTGTGGGCGCTGCTGCTGATCCATGGTGGTGACCTGTGGGGTGCTGGCGTGGCGGGCTATGTGATGACGGGGGTGGTGGCAACCCTGATGTGCGTGCAGGCCAAGCAGCAGTGGCTCGGCTACATTCCCGGCACCTTTGCCGGTTGCTGTGCCACCTTCGGGGCGGCTGGCGAGTGGCGGCTGATCCTGCCTTCCCTCATCATTGGTGCCTTGTTCGGCTACCTGATGAAGGCGAGCGGCCTCTGGCTCTCCCATAAAACCCAGAAAGCCGATGCCGCTCCGGCTGTGATTGATCCCGCCTGATTTCATTCACTCGCCAGATCATCGGCGCACCCTTGAATTCAGCTACCCGATGAAGGCGAGCGGCCTCTGGCTCTCCCACAAAACCCAGAAAGCCGATGCCGCTCCGGCTGTGATTGATCCCGCCTGATTTATCCCTTCGATTTAAAGTTTGCTGCTTCGATACCGTGCCGATTCAATAACTTGTAAAAATCGGTACGGTTTCTGCCCGCCATGTTGGCCGCCAGAGTCACGTTGCCCTCGGTGGTGCGCAGCAAACGGATCAGATACTCCTTCTCGAATTCGGCCCGCGCCTCGTTGAACGAGGGGATGCCGCCGCCACCGCCGCTCAGGGCGGACTCCACCATGGAGACCCCGATCACCGGGCTGCAACAGAGGCTGGCGAGCTGCTCCACCACGTTGCAGAGTTGGCGCACGTTGCCGGGCCAGGCCGCGGCAGCCAGCATCGCCAGCGACTCGGGCGAAAAACCCATAGCGGCGCAGTCGCTGTGGCGGCTACGGTAATCATCGAGCGCCTGACGGGCCAGCAGGGGGATATCCTCGCTGCGGGCACTGAGAGACGGCAAGGTGATATTGGCGACATTGAGACGGTAGAAGAGATCTTCCCGAAAGCGCCCCTCCTCCATCGCCTTGACCAGATCCTGATGGCTGGAGCTGAGCACCCGCACCTCCGGCGTGCCCTGACCATACTCCTCCATCACCTGCAGCAGCTTGGCCTGCAGAGATTCGGAGAGGCTGCCAATCTCGTCGAGAAACAGGGTCGCCCCCTTGGCCTGCTCAAACAAACCGGACTGGCCATCTTCACCAAACAGCTGCAAGTCGAGTGACGCCCACGGAATGGCGGCACAGTTGATGGTATGGAGCGGCTTGTCGCGCCGCTGGCTGGCCTGGTGCAGCGCCTGCGCCATCGCCCCCTTGCCGGAGCCTGACGGCCCCATGATCAGCACCGGCACCTCCATGGTCGCAATGCTGTGGGCCTGGATCAGCAGCTGTTCCAGCTGGGGATTGCGGGTCAGGATCAGCGACTGCCACTCCTGCTGCTGTTTCGGCCGCGTCAGACTCAACGCATGTTCAATGGTGGCGAACAGCTCATCCTTGTTGATGGGTTTGGTCAGGAAGCTGAATACGCCGGAGCGGGTCGCCTGAATGGCGTCCGGGATAGTGCCGTGGGCGGTCATGATGATCACCGGCAACCCCAGCCACTGGGCCTGGATCCGCTCGAACAGCGCCAGACCGTCCATGCCGGCCATCCGCAGATCGCTCAGCACCAGATCGGCCCGTTGCTGACGCAACCGGTCGAGGGCCCCTTCCGCACTGTCGGCGGTATCCACTTCATAACCCTGACTGCGCAGCCGCATGCTCATCAGTTTGAGCAGGCTGACGTCGTCATCCACCAACAGGATCCGGCTCATGGTATTACCTCACGATTCTCGTTCAGCTTGCGCTGGTTGAGCTGGTCGTCGATAGCGGTCAGCTGCTCGATCTGGCGGCGCAGCCGCTGGATCTCCTGACTCTGGTCATCGCGACGGCTGTCGCGAGCCAGCAGCTGCTCGCCGAGGGCGATCCAGCTACGTAAAAAGGCCTGCGCATCGAGACCCAGTTCGGGCAGCATCTGCTTCAGGCGCGCCAGACCGGCGGTGCGATTGGCCACAGATTCGGCGGGGTGGGAGTCCACCATCGCCAGACTGACCCGGCTCTCCAGATCGTCAACCCCTTTCAGACGCTGACGCTCCTGCACCCGTTGCTGGGGGTGACTGGCCAGCAGCCAGTCGGAGTATTGCAGACGCACCTGCATCTCCTTGTTGGCAAACTCCATCCGCTTGGCAAAAGCGATATCGGAGGACTCCCGCTGTGCATGTTGCGGCAGCAAGGAGCAACCCGCGAGCAGCCCTGCCATCAGAGCTGGAAATACGCGTTGTATCTTCATAGTCCTCATTTCAACGTCAACCTGAAACAGACATCCGCCTGTTCATCCTCTACCAGAACCAGTTCCCCCCCCAGGCTGTTGGCAGACTCGCGGGCGATGGAGAGGCCCATGCCCGAGCCTTTCAAGAGACCTTGCCGCACTGTGCTGCCTTGCTCGAAGGGTTCAAAAATGCGTTGCTGATCGGCCACGGGGATCTTGGGCCCCTCGTTGGCCACTTCCAGCCAGCTTATCTGTTCATCCTGCCCTGCCCTGATCCAGATATTGCCCCCGCTGGCGCCGTAACTGACGGCGTTGGAGAAGAGGTTATCGAGGATCAGCCGTAGCCGGTAGGGCTCCGCCCACAGGGTAACCGGCACGGTCGGCAAGTGTACACGGATCTGCTTGGACTCCAATGCCAGCCGGTACTCTGCAGAAAGTTCCGACAACATCGGCAGCAGGGGGACGGGCTCCAGTTCGAAGGCCTCCTGCTGACTGAGCCGGTTGAAGTCGAGCAGCCGCTCGATCAGGGTCTGCAAACGCCGACTGTTCTCGTCGAGCATCTGGCAGATCTCCAGCTGATCCGGCGTCAAAGGCCCGACCAGCTGCTCGCAGAGCAGATCCGTCCCCTCCCGCAGCACCGCCAGCGGCGTCTTGAGCTCGTGGGAGACATGGCGCAGGAACTGGTACTTCTGCAGCTCCAGCTCCTTGAGTTTGTCGTGCAGCCAGACGATCCGCTCCCCCAGCAACACCAGCTCGGCGGGGCCGTCAACCGGGCTGGGATCGGGTTCGACCCCGGCCCCCAGACTCAAGATGCGCGACTCAATCTGTCGTACCGGGTGGATGATGAGGTAGGTGAAGATAAAGACCAGCAGCAGGCTGATGGCCGCCACAACACCGCTCACCCACCAGAGTTCGCGGGTCAGCTCCGCGATGGTCAGTTGTACCCGATCGATGTGCTCATCAACCCGGCTGCGGGTGACCACTTCGAGCTGCTTGTTGGCATCGTTGAACTGCTCGAGCTTGTCGCCCGCCACCGCCGTCCGGGCCAGCGCGGCATCCTGCAAACTGTCGAGCCAGGCCAGCCCCTGATCGAGCCCGCGGTAGAGCTGGCCATCGGAGATGGAGCTGCGATGCTCCGCCAGCAGCACCCGATACCCGTCGAGTTGCTGCTGGTAGCTGGTGAGACTGCGCCGGTCCCCCAGCACCGCGAAGCGGCGCAAGGTGCGTTCGATATCGATGGCTTGCGCCGTCAGCAGGGTGGCACGGCGGGTATCCTTGACCGCCCGCACCATCTCGTCGTTGGTGAGCTGGCTGAGGTGGGCAAGGGCGGTGCTGTTGTGCCAGATCATCCCGCCCAGCGGCATCAACACCAGCGCGAATCCCATCAATACCACCTGCAGCAGGGAGCGTGGGCGAACCTTGGTCATCATCTCTTCTCTTGCATTCTCACCGGTGCGCCAGCATAGCCGCACCGTCCCAAAAAACAAAACCGGCCAACAGGCCGGTTTGGATTATCTGGATTGCGGTGATTCACGCCAGCGCGACAGAGGCCAGACAGATAATCAGGATCATCGCCAGCGCGCCCGAGGCGGTCAACAGCGCCCATTTCAGCTCCACACTCATGCAAACCTCCTTTCTGCCAATCAGTGCCGGATCACAATAGATAAAACAATGTTAAGCCATAGTTAATCCGATAACCGTGAGCTGCGTATACATTTCAGATGAGCCCAACCCCGGGAAGGTGAGCATGTTCTATCTGTGTAGCATTGGTTCCAATCTTGACCCGCATACCCATGTCAGCCGCGCGCTGGCCGAGCTGCTTGCGCACGTCGGCCCCCTGCAGCTGAGTTCGGTGATCCGCACCAAGCCGGTGGGAATGCACTCCAGCCACGACTTTCTCAACTGCCTGCTGGTGGTGGAGAGTCCACTCGATGCCGTCCGCCTCAAGCAGCGCTTTATCGCCCTCGAGGTGGCTCACGGCCGGGATCGCAGCGATCCGCTCTGCAAGGTGCACGATCGCCCGCTCGACATCGATATTCTGGCCAGCAACACGCACGGCGACTTTGCCACGGCAGAGGTCGATTCCTATCTGGCTGAGCTGCTGGCCGAGCTCTACGGCCATGGCGAGGTGCATGACCCCAAGGTGGCGCTGCAGGTGGCGCTTCACGGCCCCTCGGACAAGCCCAGCAAGGGCTTGCTGACCCGGCAGGTCGGGCTGGGGCCGCTGGTGCTCGGCAACCCCTCAGAGGGTAGCCAGCGCGCGCCCGCCATCCACCTTGATGCTGGCCCCCGTCATATAACTGTTCCCCATCAGTAACTGCACCGCCTGCCAGATGGGCTCAAGCCCCCCCTCCCGCGCCAGCGGTGTTTTCGCCAACACCTGCTGGCGCCATGCCTCGTCATGCTCGTCGAGAAACAGGATCGGCCCCGGCTCTATGGTGTTGACCCGCACCGTGGGCGCCAGCTCGCGGGCAAAGCTCATGGCCAGCGAATGAGCGCCCGCCTTGGTCGCCACATAGCTGGCAAAACGGGGGGCCGGGGCATGGATATAGATATCGGTGATGTGAATGATGCTGGCGTTGGGATTGCTGGCCAGCTGGGGCGCCAGAGCCCGGTTTAGCTGGAAGGGGGCCGCCATGTGCACCCGGTAGAACTGCTCGAACTGGGCCAGCTGCGCTGCCGGATCGGCCGCCTGCGGCTCGAAGGCCGAGGCGTTGTGGATCACCAGCGCCAGATCCTGATCGGCCGCCAGCACCTCGATCAGCTTGCCAACGTCCTCTTCCCGGCCAAAATCCGCCTGCACCAGCTCGACCCCCAGCGCTGCCAGCGTGGCCAGCTCCGGCCGCTCGCTGCGATAGCTGCCCGTCACCTGCCAGCCCGCCGCCACCAGCTGTTCACAGAGATAAAACCCCAGTCGACGGCCGCAGCCCGTAACCAATGCACGCATACGCTCTCCTTTCCCTTTCATGGTCTTGCATGAACGAAGCCCGCCTGCCAGCGGATCACCGCCGATGGCTTGTGCCTATCAATCCCTGCGGCACAAGCCATTGGTCGCGGGCCACCCGGCCGCGGCATAGTGGCGGCATCCCCTCTTGCGGAGTCACCACCATGCTGAAAGTACACCACCACATGGGTCGCCTGACCCACTCCCTCACCGCCGGACTCGGTCTGGCCGAGGCGCTGGATCGCCTGCATCAATCCGGCCTTGGCGGCTTGCCGGTGCTGGATGAGCAGAAACGGCTGATCGGCTTTCTCTCCGAACAAGACTGCATCCCCAGCCTGCTCACCGGCAGCTACCACTGCGACACCCGTACCCGGGTGGAGGATCTGATGAACCGCACGCCCCTCTCGGTCGGGCCGGATGACAGCATTCTGGAGCTGGCTCGCCAGATGGCCGATGCCAAGCCCAAGATCTACCCGGTGCTGCAACAGGGCAAGGTGATCGGCATCATCAGCCGCCGTCAGGTGATGCAGGCCCTCAACCAGCAGATGAAGGTGTGTCAGCAAACCTAGATCTGGTAACGCCCCTTGTCACCGATATCGAAGTGCAGGGGCATCCGCCACTTGGCCAGCGCCAACAAAGTCAGCAGGGCCCCGCAGACCAGCGCCACCAGTGCGGCGGCCCACTCCACCCGCAACCACTCCAGCAGCCATAACGCCGGCAGCAGCACAGGAACCAGCTTGATGCCGGGAATGGCGAAGCAAAACTGCTCCTTGAACGCCAGCCCGGAGAGCGTCGCCAACGCCGCGCCCAGCACCAGCGCATCCGGCGCCCCCACCGCCGCCAGGGCCAGCGCGCCCCAACCAAATCCCTGCAGAATCAGGCGAATCCGCTTGTCGTAGATATGCAGCGAGAAGCCGCAGATTGCGCTTGCCACTGCCAGCGACATCAACCATTGTGCCGACGGGAGCAGTGCCATCCCGCTCAGCAGCGCCGCACCGCGGCAAAGCAGCAGCAGGGCAGCCGCACTCAAGCCAAGGCGGTAGAGCGAGACGGTCAACTTGTCGATCCCGTCCAGCGGGCTCTCGATTTCAGGGTTTGCCATAACCATAAACAGTCGCTTCTAACGGATCAGGTGTTACCCAATATACTGGAATCAGGTTCTGGAATATCTTCAAACGGGCTCAGGAGACGTAGTTTGCGTGTGATCCCCCTGCTTTTGTTGCTGTTTCCACTCGGATTGCCGGCCAAGGAGCTGGTGATCTGCGGCACCATGGAGCCCCCGCTCAAGTTTCTCGATGCCGATCAGAAACCCCGCGGACTCGATATCGATATCGTCACCGCCATCTTCGACAAGCTGGAGACGCCATTCCGGATCGAGCTGGCCGATTCGGGGGCCCGCCTCACCCGCAATGCCGAAACCGGCGCCTGCGACCTGGTGATGACCCACTCCTACAAGGCGGAGCGGGAGAGTTATCTCATCTACCCGCAGCAGGCCCATATTCGCCACAGCTGGCACTTCTTCGTGCGCAAGACCGACCTGCTGAAGATCCGCTACGAGACGCTGGCCGATCTCAAACCCTGGCGCATCGGGGTGACCAAGGATTTCTCCTATACCCCTGAACTGGCGGCGGCGATGACCGACCCGGCCTATCAGTTCCAGGAGATCACCAT
The DNA here is from genome assembly GCF_027705265.1 of Aeromonas sp. QDB11. Taxonomy (NCBI): domain Bacteria; kingdom Pseudomonadati; phylum Pseudomonadota; class Gammaproteobacteria; order Aeromonadales; family Aeromonadaceae; genus Aeromonas; species Aeromonas sp. QDB11. The sequence goes on from NZ_JAPDBM010000001.1 coordinate 47,889, forward strand.
GAACCAGCTGCAACTGCGCAAACTGCTGGCCGGACGGATCGATACCGTGCCGATGCCGCTGGTCACCGCCTTCACCCAGATCAAGGAGGAGGGGCTGACGGGCAAGGTCGATTACCTGCCCAAACCGCTCAAGAGCAGCCCCTACTTCAACACCTGGACCCGCGCCAGGGCCGACGAGAATACGCCCGCCCAGATGGCCGCCTACGATGCCGAGCTGCTGCGCATGAAGCGCAACGGCAGCCTCAAGGCCCTCTACGACAAGTACGGCATCCCCTATATCGAACCCTGATCAACGGGTCAGGGCTTCACATCCCGCAGGATCGGGTTTTGCAGCGAAATTAACGTTTCAGTGGACTGGATCTCGTCGATGGTCTGGATCTTGTTGATCAACACGATCTGCAGCTCGTCGATGGAGCGGGTCATCACCTTCATGAAGATGCTGTAGTGACCCGTGGTGTAATAAGCCTCCACCACCTCGTCCAGCGCCTGCAGCTTGGCCAGCGCCGAGGGGTAATCCTTGGCGCTCTTCAGATTGATCCCGATAAAGCAGCAGACGTCATAGCCCAGCTTCTTCGCGTTCACCTGCACCCGCGTCCCCTCGATGATCCCCGCCTGCTTCATCTTCTCCACCCGCACATGGATGGTGCCCGGACTGACAGCCAGTTGTTTCGCCAGTTCGGCGTAAGGGATCCGCGCATTCTCCATCAGGGCGGTGAGGATGGCCTGATCGAGATTATCGATCCGGTAATTTTCCGGCATTTTTTTGCACTCCCGTTGGCGATATCTCATTAAACAACGGCTTATTTTGAAGAAAAAAACACGTAAAGCCTATTTCTATTATCGAATATTGAATTTAGCCGCCAATCTGTTGAAGAATCACCACATCCAACGGGGTTTGAAACAGGAATTCAGCATGAAACAGCACTACATTCGCAGCCAACAGCAGATCAGCTTCGTCAAAGAGATGTTCTCCCGCCAACTCGCCCAGCAACTGGGTCTGATGGAGGTGCAAGCCCCCATTTTGAGCCGGGTCGGTGATGGCACTCAGGACAACCTCTCTGGCCACGAGAATGCAGTGCAGGTCAAAGTGAAAACCCTGCCGGAGCACAGCTACGAAGTGGTGCATTCACTGGCCAAATGGAAGCGCCAGACTCTGGGCCGCTTCGGCTTCGGCCCGGGCGAAGGCATCTACACCCACATGAAGGCGCTGCGTCCGGATGAAGACAAGCTCACCCCCATCCACTCGGTCTACGTGGATCAGTGGGATTGGGAGAAGGTAATGCCGAGCGAGCGCCGCGATCTGGCCTATCTGCAGGAAACCGTGCGCGGCATCTGGGCTGCCATCAAGGCCACCGAGCGCGCCGTCTGTGCCGAGCATGAGCTGACCCCCTTCCTGCCAGCCGAGATCCAGTTCCTGCACAGCGAAGAGCTGCTGACCCGCTACCCGGACCTCGATGCCAAGGGGCGCGAGCGCGCCATCGCCAAAGAGCTGGGGGCCGTGTTCCTGATCGGTATCGGTGGTGCCCTCTCCCACGGCGAACGCCACGATGTGCGCGCCCCGGACTATGACGACTGGAGCAGCCACAGCGAGCTGGGTCTGGCGGGTCTGAACGGGGACATTCTGGTGTGGAACCCGGTACTGCAAGACAGTTTCGAGATCTCCTCCATGGGGATCCGGGTCGACGCCGAGGCGCTGCGCCGCCAGCTGGCCATCACCGGTGACGAGGACCGCCTGCAGTACGACTGGCACCAGGATCTGCTGGCCGCACGGATGCCGCAAACCATCGGCGGCGGCATCGGCCAATCCCGTCTGGCCATGCTGCTGCTACAAAAAGAGCATATCGGGCAGGTTCAGGTTGGTGTGTGGCCCTCTGAAATGAAGGCCACCATCCCGGGCATGTTGTAAGCCGGTTTTCTCGTAAAGGAGCATATCGACAAACAGGCACAAGTCGGCGTCTGGCCATCAGAGATGAAGGCTGCCGTACAGGGCATGCTGTAAACAAGTTGATTTCATCGGTCTGGCCTGCACGCCATCGCGAGCGGGTCAGCCCTGAAGGTGTGTGGCGGTGCGGACTGAACGAGCGCAGTCCGGACATGCTGTAAGCCGTGTGGCCATCCCTGATGGCACGCGGCGAAACCGGGGCTTGCCCCTGCGACCCGCTCAACCCACGCCAGGTCGCGTCACTACATTCCTCCCGGCAATCTTCGGATTGCCGTTTTTTTTGCGCCCGAATCCCCGCCGCCAGATATGACAACGCCAGCCCGAAGGCTGGCGTTGCAAACATCGACACGAGATCGGTTACTGGGTCATGGTGAGACCGTTGCTGTCGGCCCCCAGCAGCAGTTTTTTGCCCGGCACGATGCGACCGGAGAGCAGCGCCTGCGCCAGCGGGTTTTCCACCTTGTGCTGGATCGCCCGCTTGAGGGGCCGTGCCCCGTAGACAGGGTCGAACCCGGCATGCACCAGCTTCTCGAGCAGCGCTTCGCTCACCTCCACCTCGTAACCCTGAGCCTCCAGTCGGCCCATCAGGCTCTTGAGCTGGATGCGGGCGATGGACTTGATGTGATCCTCGCCGAGCGGGTGGAACACCACCGTCTCGTCGATCCGGTTGATAAACTCCGGCCGGAAGCTGCGGGTCAGCACCTCCATCAGCATGGCCTTCATCTCGTCGTAATCCTTCTCGGAATGGTGCTCCTGAATGAGATCCGACCCGAGGTTGGAGGTCATGATCACCACCGAGTTGCGGAAATCGACGGTGCGGCCCTGACCATCGGTCAGGCGGCCATCATCGAGCACCTGCAACAGGATGTTGAACACATCCGGGTGCGCCTTCTCCACTTCGTCCAGCAGGATCACCGAGTAGGGGCGACGGCGTACCGCCTCGGTCAGATAACCGCCCTCTTCGTAACCCACATATCCGGGAGGCGCCCCCACCAGACGGGCCACGCTGTGTTTCTCCATGAACTCGGACATGTCGATACGCACCATGGCATCCTGGGTATCGAACAGGAACTCCGCCAGCGCCTTGCACAGCTCGGTCTTGCCCACCCCGGTGGGCCCCAGGAACAGGAAGGAGCCGATGGGGCGGTTCGGATCGGAGAGACCGGCACGGGAGCGGCGAATGGCGTTGGAGACCGCTTCGACCGCCTCCTCTTGCCCGATCACCCGGCTGTGCAACTGCTCTTCCATCCGCAGCAGCTTGTCACGCTCCCCTTCCAGCATGCGGGCCACCGGAATGCCGGTCCAGCGCGCCAGCACGTCTGCTATCTCCACGTCGGTGACCCGGTTACGCAGCAGGCTGGTCTCCTGCATCTCGGCCTGGGTGGCGAGATCCAGCTGTTTCTCCAGCTCGGGGATGCGGCCATATTGCAGCTCGGACATCCGGCCCAAGTCGCCTGCGCGGCGTGCCACATCGAGATCCTGACGGGCCTGCTCCAGCGCCGCCTTGATGTGCTGGGTACCGGCGAGAGCGGCCTTCTCAGCCTTCCACACCTCGTCCAGCTCGTTGTATTCCCGATCTTTTTCGTCAATCTCCTGATTGATCAGCTCCAGACGCTTGCGGCTGGCGTCATCGTCCTCCTTCATCAGCGCCTGCTGCTCCAGCTTGAGCTGGATGATGCGCCGCTCGAGGCGATCGAGCGCCTCCGGCTTGGAGTCGATCTGCAGCCGGATGCTGGCCGCCGCCTCGTCAATGAGGTCGATGGCCTTGTCCGGCAGCTGGCGATCCGCGATATAGCGGTGGGACAGCTGGGCCGCCGCCACGATGGCGGGGTCGGTGATCTGCACATGGTGGTGCAGCTCGTAACGCTCTTTCAGACCGCGCAGGATGGCGATGGTGTCCTCCACGCTCGGCTCTTCCACCAGCACCTTCTGGAAACGGCGCTCAAGGGCCGCATCCTTCTCGATGTACTGACGGTACTCATCCAGTGTGGTGGCACCGACGCAGTGCAGGTCGCCACGGGCCAATGCCGGTTTCAGCATATTGCCCGCATCCATGGCCCCTTCGCCCTTGCCGGCGCCGACCATGGTGTGCAGCTCGTCGATAAAGAGGATGACGTTGCCCTCCTCCTTGGCGAGATCGTTCAGCACGGCTTTGAGCCGTTCTTCAAACTCGCCGCGATACTTGGCACCGGCCACCAGCGCCCCCATATCGAGGGAGAGCACCCGCTTGTTCTTCAGCCCCTCCGGCACTTCACCGTTGATGATGCGCTGGGCCAGCCCCTCGACGATGGCGGTTTTACCGACACCGGGCGCACCGATCAGTACCGGGTTGTTCTTGGTGCGGCGTTGCAGCACCTGAATGGTACGGCGGATCTCGTCATCCCGGCCGATCACCGGGTCGAGCTTGCCGATTTCGGCCCGCTCGGTCAGATCGATGGTGTACTTCTCCAGCGCCTGGCGATTCTCCTCGGCGTTGGCATCCTCCACCTTCTTGCCGCCACGCACCTTGTCGATGGCCGCTTCCAGTTTCTCTTTGGTCAACCCCTGGGCACGCAGCAGCTCGCCCAAGTTGCCCTTCTCGTCGAGAGCCGCCAGCACGAACAGCTCGGACGAAATGAACTGATCCTTGCGCTGCTGGGCCAGTTTGTCGCAGACGTTGAGCAGGCGACCGAGGCCGTTGGAGAGCTGAACATCCCCCTCCACCCCGCTCACCTTGGGCAGGCGATCCAGCTCCTCGCCGAGGCGGGAGCGCAGAGAATTGATATCCATCCCGGTCAGGGTGAGCAGTGGACGAATAGAGCCGCCATCCTGATTAACCAGCGCGGTCATCAAGTGGACGGGTTCGATAAATTGGTGGTCACGACCCAGAGCCAAAGACTGGGCATCGGAAATAGCAATCTGGAATTTGCTGGTCAGGCGATCGAGGCGCATTGCACTCCCCCTTTCAAGACGGACGCCGCTTGCGCGGCAAACAACATAACTTTCTGAGATGAAAGATGAGGCCCGTACGGGCTATTTCAAGGGCATGGGCTGGTTATTTTTTCTGCAAAGCGGGGAGAAGGCAGGATCCCCGCCTCTCTCATACGGATTTGGTCTTGAGAGAGACGGGGTATTACTTGGCGGGTAATTGCTTAGCGGGCCAACCAGATGAGGGAGGCCATGCGGCCGGTCTGACCATCGCGACGATAGGAGTAAAACTGCTCGCTATCGCTGAAGGTACAGTGCTCGCCGCCATAGACAGCATTCACCCTGGCGCGGGCCAGCCGCAACCGCGCCAGCCGGTAGATATCCGCCAGCCATTTCCCCTCATTGGCGGAAGGCACGAACGCAGCAGCCGCTTCGGCCTGCTCCGCCATAAAGGCCTCGCGCACCTCGCCACCCACTTCAAACGCAGCGGGGCCGATGGCCGGGCCAAGCCAGGCCAGGATCTCGCCCGGCTCGCAGCCCATGGCGGCGATGCTCGCCTCCAGCACCCCCTCTTTCAACCCACGCCAGCCAGCGTGGGCCGCAGCCACCACGGTACCGGCCCGATCGCAGAACAGCACCGGCAGACAGTCGGCAGTCATCACGATGCAGGCCAGCTGCGCCTCATGGGCACAAGCTGCGTCGGCATCCGGCGCCTGCTGATAATGGTTGCTGACCGGATGTACGACGGTGCCGTGCACCTGATTGAGCCAGTTAAGGGGGCCGGGGATGGCGGAGGCCTGCTGCAAGCGGGCGCGATTGGCTTCGACCCTGGCAGGTTCATCCCCCACGTGAGCCCCCAGATTGAGGCCGGCAAAGACCCCGTCACTGACACCGCCATCCCGGGTGGTCGACAAGGCTCTGACGTTGGCAGGTGCAGGCCAATCGGGTTCGATCCATTTCATCTGTGACTCCTTCAATTCACCGCTATAAAAAACGGGGCTCCTGCAAGGGAACCCCGTTTGGCATCTCTTCGGGCCGGATGACGGCAGAAACCGACGCAGGCCCTATTGCATCAGTTCCAGACCAGATCGTCCGGATTGGCGATAGTATCCGCACGCAGCACTTCCATCAGATCCACCATGTCCTGTGGTGTCTCGGAGTGCCACTGCATCACTTCACCCGTGATGGGGTGCGCCAGTTGCAGCATGGTTGCATGCAGCGCCTGACGGTTGAAGCTGCGCAGCATCTGGGTCAGCTCCGGCGTTGCGTTGCGCAGCAGGCGCAGACGGCCACCGTAGGCGGGATCGCCCACCAGCGGGTGCTTGATGTGCGCCATGTGGACACGGATCTGGTGGGTACGACCGGTCTCCAGACGCAGACGCAGACGGGTGTGGCCACGGAACTTCTCGTGCACCCGGTAGTGGGTCACAGAAGGACGACCATTGGGCACTACAGCCATATGGGTACGCTGGGTCGGGTGACGGCCGATGGGCGCATCAACCGTACCACCTGCGGTCATGTGACCGATGGCGATGGCTTCGTACTCACGGGTGATCTGGCGCGCCTGCAGCGCTTCCACCAGATGGGTCTGGGCGGGTACGGTCTTGGCAACCACCATCAGCCCTGTGGTGTCTTTATCCAGACGGTGCACGATACCGGCGCGGGGCACCTCGGCAATGCCGGGGTAGCGGTGCAGCAGGGCGTTGAGGATGGTGCCATCGGGCGTGCCTGCGCCCGGGTGAACCACCAGTCCGGCCGGTTTGTCGATCACCAGAATGTGTTCATCTTCATAAACGATGTTGAGCTCGATCTCCTGGGCATCCCAGCGGGTATCGGCTTCCAGCTCGACATTCACATGCACCTGTTGCCCGGCCAGAATTTTCTCGCGCGGGGTGTTGGCAACCTGACCGTCCAGGGTCACTCTGTCCTGTAAAATCCACTCCTTGATGCGGGTGCGGGAGTAGTCTGGAAACAATTCGGCCAGGGCCTGGTCGAGTCGCTGCCCGAATTGGTGATCCTGGAATTCGCCTGTCAGTTCAATATGCTGGCTCATGTATGGTCTCTTGAGCGGGGGGTATCAATTCGAAATAATCCGGGTATTCTAGCTTTTCTTTTAGCCAAGCATAACGGATACTTTGCCAATTTCGTGGAAATGGACCGGATGTTGTTGATGGGAAAGAAGTCTCACCTGCTGATGTCGCTCGCCTTGGTCGCTACCTTGATCACAGGCTGTTCCAGCACCAAACCCAAGGTACCCGACGAACCGCCGGAGACCCTGTACCAGAAAGCACGCCTCAAACTGGACGTTGGCAATTACGTGCAAGCCACTGAATTGCTGGAGGCTTTGGATTCTCGCTACCCGTTCGGCGCCTACTCCAACCAGGTGCAGCTTGACCTCATCTATGCCTACTACAAGCAGGATGATACCGCTCAGGCGATCGCCAATATCGACCGTTTTATCCGCCTCAATCCGGCGCATAAAAATATCGATTACGTCTTCTATATGCGCGGCCTGACCAACATGGCAGCGGATTACAACTTCTTCCAGAGCCTGTTCGGTATCGATCGGGACGACAAAGACCCGGCTTATGCCCGTCAGGCATTCCAGGACTTCAAGACCCTGCTGCAGAACTACCCCAACAGTGTCTATGCCGCCGATGCCCGTGCCCGCATGATTGGCCTGAAGAATCGTCTGGCCAGATATGACCTGAGCGTTGCCGAGTATTACGTGAAGCGTGATGCACTGGTCGCTGCCGCCAACCGGGCCAAGCTGATTGTCGAAACCTACCCCGACACAGCCGAAACCGAGAAGGCGCTGGAGATCATGGTCGAGTCTTACGACACGCTGAAGATGCCGCAGCTGGCCAAGCATGCCCGCGAAGTGCTGGCCAAGAACTTCCCGGAGAACCGCCTCGGCCGTGGCTGAGTGATACGGAACAACCGGTAACAAAAAACCGATGCCTTGGCATCGGTTTTTTTATCGCTGCAATTTAGCTCCTGATATTACCCGCAGAGGCTCTGCAGAGCAGCGGCAGCGTGACGGCGCCCTCCCTGCGCCGTCATCACAGCTTTTACTTCGCGACATTGCCCGCCACGTTCAGGGCATCCCAGGTGCGGGAGAAGGGCGGCGCGTAGGCAAAGTCCAGCATGCCGAGCTGCTCGGTGGTCACTCCCATGGTGATGGCGACCGCCAGCGCGTCGATGCGGTGTACTGCCCCCTTGCGACCGAGGATCTGGCCACCCAGCAGCCGCTTGCTGCCCGCCTCATAGACCAGTTTGACGTGGATGTCGGACTGGCCCGGGCAGTAGTTGGTGTGGCACTTGTCCTTGATCACCACGGTGCGATAGTCGATGCCCATCGCCTTGGCTTCCTGTTCCGAGAGGCCGGTACGGCCCGCCTCCAGTCCCAGCACCTTGAGTGCCGCAGAGCCGAGAGTGCCCGGGAACGTCTGCTCGGCGCCAGCCAGGTTTTCACCCACCATGCGGCCCAGCTTGTTGGCGATGGTGGCGAGCGGCACATAGACCTGCTGCTGCTTCACGCTGTGCCAGACGCTGGCACAGTCACCGGCTGACCAGACGTTGGCCAGCGAGCTGCGCCCCTGCCGATCCACCTTGATGGCGCCGTTGCCGAGCCGCTCGATGCCGGTGTCGGCCAGAAACTCGGTGTTGGGCTTGACCCCGGTGCAGACCACCACGATATCGGCCTCGTACTCGCCCTGGCTGGTTCGCACGCCGGTCACCCGTCCATCCCCCAGCAAAGCCTCGACTCGCTCACCCAGATGGAGAGAGACGCCCTGCTCGCGCAGTTCGGTTTCGATGTGCTGGGTGATCTCGCCATCAAACGCATCGGGGATGACCCGATCCGCCAGCTCGATGAGACGCACCTCTTTGCCCTGATGGACCAGCGCCTCGACCACTTCCAGCCCGATAAAGCCGGAGCCGATCACCACGGCGCGGCGATTGTTCTTGTCTTGCACCGCCGCTTTGAGCGCCAGCCCGTCGGCCATCCGGCGCAGGCCGAATACCCCTTGCTGCTGCAAACCCGGAATGGGGGGCATCACTTCGCGGGCACCGGTGGCGATCATCAGCCGATCGTAGTGATCGGTGAAGGTGTCGCCGTTATGCTCCACCTGCAGGGTCTGGGCAGCTGCGTCAACGCTCAGCACCCGATGACCAATCTTGACCTCGATCCCCTTGGCGGCGAACTGCTCGGGGGTGAACTCGGCCATGTAGCCGGGCTCCTGAAACTCGTCACCGACGAAGTAAGGCAGGCCGCAGGCACCGAAGGAGATCACCTCGGAGGCTTCATACACCACGATTTCGGCATCCTTGGCCAGACGACGTGCCTTGGCCGCCGCACTCATACCGGCGGCTTCGCCACCGATGATCAGAATTCTCATTGTTTTTCCTCTCAATGGCGCAGGGAGGGCATGCCCTCCCTGCGGTCTATGGCGGGAAAGGGTCGCCCCTTTCCACGCGCAGATCTACCAACGACAAATCAGACGGTGGACTCTTCGCCGTCGAGACTTACTTCGTGATCGCTGTTAAACACATGCATGTCGGTCTCGCCCATCAGGCGGCTGGTGACAGTCCCTGCGGTGATGGAGCCGGAGACGTTCAGCGCGGTACGACCCATGTCGATCAGCGGCTCGATGGAGATGAGCAGACCGGCCAGCGCCACCGGGAAGTCCAGTGCGGAGAGCACGATCAGCGCGGCAAAGGTGGCGCCACCGCCAATCCCGGCCACCCCGAAGGAGCTGACGGTGATGATGGCGATCAGGGTCATGATGAAGCCGGGATCCATCGGGTTGACCCCGACGGTCGGGGCAATCATCACAGCCAGCATGGCCGGATAGATACCGGCGCAGCCGTTCTGGCCGATGGTGGAACCGAAGGAGGCGGCAAAGTTGGCGATCCCCTCAGGAATACCCAGCGACTTGGTCTGGGTCTGCACGTTCATCGGGATGGAGCCCGCGCTGGTGCGCGAGGTGAAGGCAAACGCCAGCACCGGGGTGATCTTCTTGAGGAAGCGGGCCGGGTTGATGCCGACCATGCTCACCAGCAGCAGGTGTACCGCGAACATCAGCGCGATGGCGCCGTAAGAGGCCATCACAAAGCTAAGCAGGTTGATGATGTCAGCGTAGTTGGAGCCGGAGACCACCTTGGTCATCAGCGCCAGCACACCGAACGGGGTCAGGCGCAGCACCAGAGTCACCATGCGCATCACGATGGCATGGGCCACGGCCACGAAGTGGCTGAAGCTGGCGAAGATCTCCGGCTTCTTGCGGGCAATACCGGTGGCAGAGAGGCCGATGAAGATGGAGAAGATCACCACGGCGATGGTGGAGGTCTTTCGTGCCCCGGTCATGTCGAGGAAGGGGTTGGCAGGAATGAACTCCAGCATCATCTTGGCAAATGACATGCTCTCGACGCTGCCGAGGGTGGTCTGCAGCGCGGCGCCACGGGCGCTTTCGGCGGCACCGGAGGTGAGCCCTTCGGCGGTCAGGCCGAACAGATTGGACATCAGGATGCCCGCCCCGGCGGCGATGGCGGTGGTGAAGATCAGCACGCCGATGGTCATGGCGCTGATCTTGCCCAGCGCAGTGCCGCCATTGAGCTTGAGAATGGCACCGATGATGGAGACCATGATCAGCGGGATGATGATCATCTGCAGCAACTTGACATAGCCGCCGCCCACGATATCCAGATAGTCGATGGTCTGGACAATAACCGGTGAACCGGCGCCATAGAGCAGTTGCAGCGCGGCGCCGAACAGAATACCGAGCCCCAGACCGGCAAAGACCCGGCGGGTGAAGCTCACATGTTTTTCCTGTAACCGGTAGAGAAAGAACAGCAAGATGGCGGCGATGGCCAGATTGCCGATAACGCTAAATGTCATGGTATGACTCCCCAAAAAGCGGGCTTGCGCCCGAGAAACAAGAGCAAGCGCCATGCTTGCCCTGGCAACCGTGTCAGACGGTCTGCGCCGTCGTGACAAGAACAAGGGGGTCTATCGCCCCCTTGTCACAGATTCACTGCTTCTGCTGTTTCGCTCGCATGATGTTGATGATTTCGATGTCGGTATCCAGCATCCCCTGTTTGGAGAGGCGGCCCAGATTGGCAATGGTCTCGTCCACGTCATCGGAGACGATCCCCTCGCTCTGGGGGACATGCAGGTTGTTGATGGCCATCAGCGAGGACTTCACCGCTGCCGAGGTGGAGGTGGAAACCTTCATGGAGCAGGCGCTGCCCGCGCCGTCACAGATGATGCCGGAGACATCGCCAATCATGTTGTTGATGCAGTGGCTGATCTGCTGATACTGGCCGCCCAGCAGCCAGGTGATGGCGGCACCGGAGCCCATGGCGGCGGTACTGGCGGCGCACAGCGCCGACAGCTTGTTCTGATAGGTTTTGATGTAGATGGCCACCAGATGGCTCATCACCAGCGCCCTGGTCAGCTGCTCGTCACTCGCCTTGAGGAAGCGGGCGGCGGCGACCACCGGCATGGTGGCGGCAATGCCCTGATTGCCGGAGCCCGAGTTGGACATGGCGGGCAGCATGGCGCCATCCATCCGTGCATCGGAGGCGGCGGAAGAGAGGCGCATCGCCAACGTCATCAGGTCATCGGAGAGCAGCTTGCGCTCCACCTGCTCGGTGAGGATCTTGCCGATCTGCAGGCCGTAACCCTGCAACCCTTCATCTGCCAGCGCCTGATTCATGGTGGCGGCCTCGCGGATAAAGTCGATCTCCGCCAGCGGCACTTGCAAGGCAAAATCGACGATCTCCCGCAGGGTCATGGTCGGTTTGGCGGATTTGGCGGGCTGGATCTGCACGCCGGGGGCACTGTTCTGCTCCATCAGCACCTCGCCATCCTTCTCCATCAGGATGATGCGGGTGTGGTCGGTGCAGATCACCACCCGGGCGCTGTGGCCTGCAACTTCCGCCAGCACCTCGGCGTAGAGCACGTCCGGCACATCCTTCACATCCACCACAATGCAGGGCAGCAACGCCTTGGCCGCCTCGACCTGGGCCGGGGTGAGAGTCTTGAGCACCTCCAGCCCGGCATCGGGATTACCGCCGGTGATGCCGACCGCAGCCGCCACCGGCAGACCGATCATGCCGGTACCCGGCACCCCGACCCCCATGCCGTTCTTGAACAGGTTGCCACTGACCCAGACGCTGATGCGGGTCGGATCCTGCCCCAGCAGCTTGCGGCAGTTGGCCGCCGCCAGCGCCACCGACATCGGCTCGGTGCAGCCCAGGGCGGGCACCACTTCACGCTTGAGCAGGGTAATAAAGTCGGTCCATTGTGCGTTCATCTGTGCATTCTCATCTTGGTGGCGCAATGCCTGTTCATCGCCACAGGCAACAGCATGGCAAAAAAGGGTGACCCTGGGTCAACGTCAATCTGGGAGCGCGTCGCAGAGGCGTCGCGAGAGAGGTGGCAGCCCGATGACGGCCCCATGCAAATCAACTAAATTTGATACTAATATCAATAAAATCAAATTAAGTTGCGCAGCATCGCTTTTTTCAGCGTTATTATGCCCACCTTTTAACAAAGTGCGACAATTTGTGAAGTCGCGCACAGACGGCGCGATGACTCAGAGGTGATAGCGAGCCAGCAGCTGCTGATAGGCGGGTGTCTGCTTGAATGCTTTGAGCGCAGAGGAGAACTGGATGGCCAACTGATCGTGGCCGGGTTTGTGGGTAAACGCGAGGAAGTTGCGGTTGTCGTCGGTCAACAGGCGGCTACCATTGAGCACCTGATCCTGCAGCCCCTGGGTGCGCAGCAGATACCGACCGACCCGCTCGTTGAGCACCACCCCGTCCAGCCTGCCAGCCATCATCAGGTGCAACTGCTTGATCATGTTGCCATCGCCGGTCATGGCAACCCGGATGACCCCCTTATCGGCCAGAAAATCAGGGCTGTAGGCATAGTCGGCCTGAACGCCGATCCGCAGCCCCTTGAGGTCGGAGAGTTGCTCGAATTTCACCCGGCGATCCGCCGGATAGAAGAGCACTTCGCCGCTGAAAGAGAGCGGCTCTTCGGGATAGTGGAACCACTGCTGGCGGGAGGATTCAAAGAAGACGTCGAGTACCGCATCCCCCTGCTTGAGACGAGCCTGCTGCAATACCCGCTTCCAGGGCAGTACCCTCACCTCGGTGCGATAGCCCAGTTGCAGCAACACGGCGCGGGCCAGATCGAGATCGGCCCCCACCAGTTCGTCGTTGTCGCCACGCATCACATAAGGGGGCCACAGCTCGGTCAGTATGGTCAGGGTCGGGGGCTCGTCCGCCAGCGCGCTGCCGCCCAACACCAGCGAGGCCAACAGCCAGCCGCCTTGCCACCCTCGTCGCCACATCCGCCGCCAATCCATGGGCATATCTCCATACCGCCATGGTTTGAGAGTATACAATCCGGAGGTAATAAAAAAGGAGGCCGAAGCCTCCTTGATATTCACTCTCTGAATGGCACTTACAGTGCTTTCAGGATTGCCTCGACGCTGGCCTTGGCATCGCCAAACAGCATCTGGGTATTTTCCTTGAAGAACAGCGGGTTCTGGACACCGGCGTAGCCAGTGTTCATGGAGCGCTTGAAGCCGATGACGTTCTGCGCCTTCCACACTTCCAGTACCGGCATACCGGCGATCGGGCTGCCCGGATCTTCCATCGCAGCCGGGTTGACGGTGTCGTTGGCACCGATCACCAGCACGGTGTCGGTATCGGCGAAGTCGTCGTTGATCTCGTCCATTTCAAGCACGATGTCATACGGGACTTTCGCTTCCGCCAGCAGCACGTTCATGTGGCCAGGCAGACGACCGGCAACCGGGTGAATACCGAAGCGTACCTTGACGCCGCGATCACGCAGCTTCTGGGTGATCTCGGCAACCGGATACTGAGCCTGTGCCACCGCCATACCGTAGCCCGGGGTGATGATGACGGAGCTGGAGTTCTTCAGCAGGTCAGCCACTTCCTCGGCGCTGGTTTCGCGGTATTCGCCCATCTCCTGATCAGCCGTGGAGGCCACGCCATCGGAGCCGAAGCCACCGGCGATCACGGAGATGAAGGAGCGGTTCATCGCCTTGCACATGATGTAAGAGAGGATGGCACCGGAGGAACCCACCAGGGCACCGGTGACGATCAACAGGTCATTGGAGAGCATGAAGCCCGCTGCCGCTGCCGCCCAACCGGAGTAGGAGTTCAGCATGGAGACCACTACCGGCATGTCGGCACCACCGATGGAGGCAACCAGATGCCAGCCAAAGGCGAAGGCGATCAGGGTCATCACCAGCAGAGCGAAGGTGGAGCCACCGGCGTTGACGAAGTAGACCATCAGCGCCAGAGACGCGACCACGGCCAGAAGGTTCAGCTTGTGGCGGTGCGGCAGCATCAGCGGCTTGGAGGAGATAAGACCACGCAGCTTGCCAAACGCCACCACGGAACCGGTGAAAGTCACGGCACCGATGAAGACGCCGAGGAAGATCTCGACCAGGTGGATGTTCAGCATGGCGCCGGTCAGGTGCTCGACCTGGGCAACGCTGGCTGCCTGCTCGAACGCCGCACGGGCGGCTGCCAGAGTGGCATCCAGGTTGGAACCGACGGAGACAACCACTTCAGCCGGTGCGGAGGGGTGCAGATCGATGAAGCTGTTGAAGCCCACCAGCACTGCCGCCATACCCACGAAGCTGTGCAGCACAGCCACCAGCTCGGGCATCTCGGTCATTTCGACCTTGAGCGCCAGACGCACGCCGATGGCACCACCGATCACCATGGCCAGAATGATCCAGTGAACGCCACTGGTCTCCGGGTTGAACACGGTCGCGATCAGGGCGATGGCCATACCCGCGATACCGAACAGGTTGCCATGTTTGGCCGTCTCTTGCTTCGACAGTCCCGCGAGACTGAGGATGAAGAGCACGGCGGCAACGATATAGGATGCTGTTACCAGTCCTTGAGACACGTTAAACCCCCTTAATCCTTACGGAACATCTTCAGCATGCGCTGAGTGACGGTGAAACCGCCGAAGATGTTGATACTGGCAATCAGCACGGCGACGAACGCCAGCGCGGTGACCAGGGTCGACCCTTGCCCGATCTGCAGCAGCGCACCGACCACGATAATGCCGGAGATGGCATTGGTGACCGACATCAGCGGCGTATGCAGGGCATGCGAAACGTTCCACACCACGTAGTAACCGACCACACAGGCCAGGATAAATACGGTGAAGTGGGAGAGGAAGGCAGCCGGGGCAACGGACGCAATCCAGCCGAAGGCGGCGATGCCGAGGGCACCGAACACGAACTTCTTGTTGGAGGGCTTGGCCGCTTCTTTCTTGGCGGCCGGTTTGGCGGCAGCCGGTTTCTGCGGGGCGGCAGAGACGGAGATGGCGGGCGGCGGGAAGGTCACTTCACCGGCCTGGATCACCGTCATGTTGCGCTGAACCACGTCTTCGAAGTTGATGGCAACGTTGCCGTCCTTCTCCTTGCACATCAGCTTCATCAGGTTGACCAGGTTGGTACCGTAGAGCTGGGAGGATTGGGCAGGCAGACGACCCGGCAGATCGGTGTAACCGATCACCTTGACGCCGTTGTCGGTGACATGCAGTTCACCCGGCACTGTGTATTCGCAGTTGCCGCCAGCCTGAGCGGCCATGTCCACGATGACGGAGCCCGGCTTCATGCTGTCGACCATCTCTTTGGTGATCAGCTTGGGAGCCGGCTTGCCCGGGATCAGGGCGGTGGTGATGATGATGTCCACCTCTTTGGCCTGCTGGGCAAACAGCTCCATCTCGGCCTTGATGAACTCTTCGCTCATCACCTTGGCATAACCATCGCTGGATGCGCCATCTTCGCCACCGAAGTCCAGCTTGAGGAATTCCCCACCCATGGATTCGATCTGCTCGGCCACTTCCAGACGGGTATCGAACGCACGCACGATGGCGCCGAGGGAACCGGCCGTACCGATGGCGGCCAGACCGGCGACACCGGCACCGATCACCAGCACCTTGGCAGGCGGCACTTTACCGGCTGCGGTGATTTGACCGGTGAAGAAACGACCGAACTGGTGCGCAGCTTCAACCACGGCGCGATAGCCACCGATGTTGGCCATGGAGGAGAGGGCATCGAGGGACTGGGCACGGGAGATCCGCGGCACCATGTCCATCGCCATCACATTGATGTTGCGCTCGGACAGCTTCTTGACCAGCTCAGGGTTCTGGGCAGGCCAAATGAAGCTCACCAGAGTGGCACCATCTTTAATTTGTGCGATCTCGGCATCGGTCGGCGCATTGACCTTGAAGATAAGGTCGGCTTGCCAGACATTCGGCACCACGCTGGCACCGGCAGCCTCGAAGGCGGCATCATCGAAGCTGGCCAACCGGCCTGCGCCGGACTCGATGGCGACCTCGAAGCCGAGCTTTTTCAGCTGCTCGACGGTAGCCGGGGTCGCTGCGACCCGGGTCTCACCGGCGAGACTCTCTCTCGGTATTCCAATCTGCATGACTATTCCCTGATGGTTAATAAACAATCGCTGCCCAGTGTCTCACTTCTGACGAAACAAGACATGACCAAAGTGCAGGTCCAGGGCTCTTTGTTATGAAAATCAGTAGGCTTTACCTCAACCTCCTGTCATGGTCAGGCCCCCGCTTTTCAGGCGCGAAGGTGATTAGTATCAAATTTTGGAGTTTTATTACAACCGCAGTCCCGACGGCACTCGTACAGAATTCAGCCCATCCCTGGCTACGATTAAAAAAAACAAACCAAATTAGAGGCTTATACCAGTAAAAACGGCTGAAAAAAGTGATCCAACCAGTCAAAAAAAATGTTTTACCGGCCCTCTATCTTAGCGTTTTTTGTTCTTACGAAATCCGCTTTCGTCTCACTTCTCGCAACGAAACGCTGAAAAGTAACATTTTCCCAACAAAAGCGGGGCCGCTCAGCCGCCAGATGGCGGGAGAGGGCCCCGGCAATTCAATCGTTTCGCCCGTGTGGCGCCGATTGGCGGCCCTTACCAGGCCGCTTCATAAATATGCTGGCTCTGCACCAGATCGATATCGCTGTGCTCGCCCAGACGGGTCATGCCGTGCTCCCCCAGCTTGCCGATCAGGGTATCGATACCCAGATCTTTGAGGCCGTAGTCACGCAAGCGGGTCTTGACCCCCATCCGCTCGAAGAAGTCGCGGGTCGCGGCGATGGCATCGTCGATGCGCTCCGCTTCGCTGCCGCTGCGCAGACCCCACACCCGCTCCGCGTATTGCAGCAGTTTGGCATGCTTCTGTTTGCGCTTGGCCTGCAACAGGGCGGGCAGCACCGCCGCCAGAGTCTGGGCGTGGTCGAGACCATGCAGGGCAGTCAGCTCGTGACCCAGCATGTGGGTGGCCCAATCCTGCGGCACACCGGCACCGATCAGACCGTTCAACGCCATGGTGGCGCTCCACATGATGTTGGCGCGCACCTCGTAGTTGTGCGGCTCGGCCAGCGCCTTGGGGCCCTCTTCGATCAGGGTCAGCAGCAAGCCTTCGGCAAAGCGATCCTGCACCTTGGCATTGACCGGATAGGTGAGGTACTGCTCCACGGTATGGACGAACGCATCCACCACCCCGTTCGCCACCTGACGCTCGGGCAGGGTGTAGGTGAGCACCGGATCCAGCACGGCGAAGCGCGGCATCACGAAAGGCGAGAAGAAGTGCACCTTGTCGCCACTGCTGCGACGGGTGATGACGGCCCCCATGTTCATTTCGGAACCGGTCGCCGGCAGGGTCAGCACCGAACCGAGCGGAATGGCGGAGCGCACTTCGCTGCCGACGGTCTCGAGAATGTGCCAGGGCTCTTTGGCCAGATCGTAATGTGCGGCAGCGGCGATAAACTTGGTGCCATCGAGCACGGAGCCGCCGCCGACGGCGAGCAGGAAGTCGACCCGCTCGGCACGGGCCAGCTCCACGGCGCCCATCAGGGTCTCGTAGGCCGGGTTCGGCTCGATGCCGCCAAATTCAAACAGGGTCATGCCAGCCAGTTCGCTGCGGATCTGCTCCAGCAGGCCGCTGCGTATCACGCTGCCGCCGCCGTAGGTGATCATGACGCGGGCATCGCTCGGGAGCTGCTCGCGCAGCTGGGCGATCTGCCCTTGGCCAAACAGGATTTTGGTCGGGGTATGGAGCGTAAAGTTGTTCATCGACATTGCCTTCTTCTGATAGTGAGGGCGGCCAGGCCGCGAAATCATGATTGCATTTTTCTCCAGAACCACCCTACCATCAAGACAACATCCTGCTTTATTCTTGCCTATTTCTACAAAGCAGCGAAAACCGGAACAGTCGAATCAAAGAGCGCCCATGCCAAACCGTTACAGCGACCTCGCCGCCAGAGTGACCCGCCACGTCACCGCCCCCGGCATCACCCCCTCACCGGTGGAGCAGGTGAATTTCATCTATACCACCGAGTACCACGGTCGTACCCCGGTGCTCTACCAGCCGCGGATGATCGTGATCCTGCAGGGGCACAAGGTGGGTTATCTGGCGGATCAGGTGTTTCGCTACGACCCCAACCACTACCTGCTGATGACCTTGCCGCTGCCCTGCGAGTGCGAGTGCTTCGCCTCCCCCGAGCAGCCGCTGATCGGTTTTACCATCGAGATCAACATGGTCACCCTGCAAGAGCTGCTGCTGGAGCTGGGCGATGCCCTGCCCGCTCCCGCCCCGCAGAAGAGCGGCGTCCACTCGGTGCCCCTGTCGGAGGCGATGTTCTGCGCCGCCGAGCGGCTGATCGATTTGATGGACAACCCGCTGCACGCCAAGGTGCTGGGGCCGCAGACGGTGCGGGAGATGCTGTTCCACGCCCTCACCGAAGGGGGCGGCCCGGCGCTGCAGGCGCTCGCCAATCGCCACAACCATGTGGGCCAGATCGCCCGGGTGCTGCGTATGATAGAGTCCCGTTATGCCGACAACCTCACCATGGAGGAGCTGGCGCGGGAGGTGAACATGAGCGTCTCCGCCTTTCACCACCACTTCAAGGCGGTCACTGCCACCTCGCCGTTGCAGTACATCAAGTCGTTTCGGCTGCACAAGGCGCGGATGATGATGTTGCACGACGGCATCAAGGCGGGCACTGCGGCGGCCAGAGTCGGTTACGAGAGCAACTCCCAGTTCAGCCGGGAGTACAAGCGCTTCTTCGGCAGCACGCCGACGGATCAGGCCTCCCGCTTCCGGGATGGCCAGCTGCGCATCATCGAGGGATAACAAGAGAGGGATTACCTATGCGTTCACTGCTTTGCCTGTTCACCGCTTTGCTGCTGACGGCCTGTACCGGGATTGCCGACGGCATCCGCCCCGTCACCGGCTTCCAGCTCGATCGCTATCTCGGCACCTGGTACGAAATCGCCCGCCTCGACCACAGCTTCGAGCGGGGGCTGGAGCAGGTGAGCGCCACCTACAGCCTGCGCGATGATGGCGGCGTCAAGGTGCTCAACCGCGGCAAGCAGAGCGATGGCAGCTGGCGCGAAGCCGAAGGCAAGGCCTACTTCGTCGACAAGCCAGACGAGGCGCGGCTCAAGGTGAGCTTCTTCGGCCCCTTCTACGGCGGCTACAACGTCATCGATCTCGACCCCGACTACCAGCTCTCGCTGGTGACCAGCTACAACCACGACTACCTCTGGATCCTCTCCCGCTCTCCCAATCCGCCCAAAGCGAAGGTGGATGCGCTGATTGCCAAGGCGAAGTCGCTGGGCTTTGCCACCGACCAGCTGATTTGGGTCAAGCAGACCCCCTGAACCTTCAGCGGTGGCGACCCCTTCGCCACCGCACTCACCTGCCAGTCATATTTTCCTGCCTCCGGTCTCCAGCCACCTTTTCCGCCAAATATATAGACGGCATGTTGCTTATATATTACCAAATCGAATGGGCGGTTATTTATCAGGCAGCTGAACTGCCACGCCGGTATCGCTGACATATATCGGGAAAATCATGATGAATAATCAGCATTGATGCACATGGGTACCGTGATAATAGGACTCACCATTTACCAGCGCACGATAAATCAGCAAAAATGTGGTGTCATCAGCCATGCATCTCCTCGCAAACGCTTAATTGTTGCCATCCCTGTCTGCAGATGATAAACAACTCCATCATCAAAAATTACACATAAATATTCACTTGAACGAGGTGGTTAATTGGAATGGATTAAATTGAGTGGCATCCTCATTATTTTGTTAGGATTTTATTTCAAACTCGATACCCTGGCCGTCGTGCTGGTCGCTGCCGTTACCACGGCACTGGTCTCCGGTCTCTCCATGACCGATTGCCTCTCCCTGCTGGGCGAAGCCTTTGTCTCCAACCGCATGGTGACGCTGTTTCTGCTGACCCTGCCGATGATCGGCATCTGCGAACGCTACGGCCTGAAACAGCAGGCCGTCACCCTGATCGAGCGGATCAAAAAGCTCACCCCGGGCAAGTTCATGACCCTCTATATGTTTATCCGCGAGCTGGCCGGTCTCTTCTCGGTGCGGGTACAGGGTCATACCCAGTTTATTCGTCCGCTGGTCAACCCGATGACCCAGGCAGCCGCCAGCAAGGTGCACGGGAAATTAAGCGAAGAGGACGAGGAATATATCAAGGCGCGGGTTTCGGCCACCGAAAACTACGGCAACTTCTTTGCCCAAAATACCTTCGTCGCCTCCGCCGGGGTATTGCTGATTGTCGGCACGTTCGAGTCGCTGGGATATAACGTCTCCGCCGTCGATATTGCCAAGGCCTCCATGCCGATTGCCATCATTACCCTGTTCATGGTCGCCGCCTCCAATATGTGGTTTGACCGTCAGATGGCCAATAAATATGCATCTAGCAACAGCAAGGGAGGTCAACAGTAATGGCTGCACTGATCCCCAATATGCTCGAATTCTTCTATGTGCTGATCGGCGTCATCCTGTTCAGCAGCGCCTGGCGCGTCCTGCGTGACGGCAACCACCCGGCTCGAGTCGGCACCGCCCTGTTCTGGACCATCCTCGGGGTACTGTTCGCCTTCGGCAGCTATATCCCCAACATGATCAACGGGATGCTGATCCTCGCCATGGGAGTCATCACCCTGCTCAAGCAGGTTAAGATCGGCAAGCTGGAGCAGGCGAGCGAGGAGGAGTCCCAGCGCCACGCCAACCGCATTGGCAACCGGATCTTCCTGCCCTGCGTGTTGCTGGCTCTGCTGGCGGTAGTGATCGCCCAGTTCACGCCGCTCGGCGGTCAGGTCGGTATCGGTCTGGCAGCGGTGATCGCCTTCGTCATCACGGTACTGCTGACCCGCGCCACCCCCTCCACCGTGGTGGGCGACTCGGACCGGATGATCCAGCAAGTGGGCATCACCGGCATCCTGCCCCAGTTGCTGGCCGCCCTCGGGGTGATCTTCAACACGTCCGGCGTCGGTGACGTCATCTCCCACGGGATCTCCACCGTGGTGCCGATGGGCAGCCCCTTCGTCGGGGTGGTGGCCTACTGCCTCGGCATGATGGTCTTCACCATGATCATGGGCAACGCCTACGCCGCCTTCACCGTCATCACCGCGGGGATCGGCATTCCCTTCGTGGTCGCGCAAGGGGGTGATCCGGTGATCGCCGGTGCGCTGGCGATGACCGCCGGTTTCTGCGGCACCCTGATGACCCCCATGGCCGCCAACTTCAATGCTCTGCCCGCCGCCCTGCTGGAGATGAAGGATCTCAACAAGGTGATCAAGGTGCAGGTGCCAATGGCGCTGACGCTGGTGCTGATCCATATCGCCCTCATGTACTACTGGGCATTTTGAGAATTCGGGAGACGATGATGAAAGTTCTGATTACCGGTTTTGACCCCTTCGGCGGCGAGCCCATCAACCCGGCGTGGGAGGCGGTGAAGCGCCTGCCAGACACTATTCTGGATGCCACCGTGATCAAGGCGCAGATCCCCACCGTATTCGGCAAGTCGGCTACCCTGCTGGCGGCGCTGATGCACCAGCACCAGCCGGATGTGGTGATCAACGTCGGTCAGGCGGGCGGTCGCTTCGCCATTACCCCGGAGCGGGTCGCCATCAACCTCGACGACGCCCGCATCCCCGACAACGAGTTGCAGCAACCCATCGATGAAGTGATTCAGGCCGATGGCGCTCCGGCCTACTTCTCCCGCCTGCCCATCAAGGGGATGGTGCAGCGCATCAAGGAGAACGGCATTCCGGCTGCGGTCTCCAACACCGCGGGCACCTTCGTCTGCAACCACATCATGTATCAGCTGCACTACCTGATCGAAAAAGAGTTCCCGGCGGTGCGCGGCGGCTTTATCCACGTTCCCTACATCACCGAGCAGGTAGCGGACAAGGTGAACCAGCCCTGCCTCGCCATGAGCGAGATCACCCGTGCGCTGGCGCTGGCCATCGAGGCGGTGGTACTGCAGCAGGATGGTGACATCAAGGTCGTGGGCGGCGAGATCTCATGAGCCTCGGCCAGCCACGCCCGCTGTTCGTCTATGGCAGTCTGATGGATGGGCTGTTCAACTACCGCCGCTATCTGGCCGCTCATGTGAGCCAGCCGCCACGACGCGCCCGGGTGCGCGGCGCCCTCTATCACCTGCAGCACAAGGGCTATCCGGCCCTGCTGCAAGGTGATGACTGGGTCTATGGCGAGCTGTTTGTGCTGGACGACTTCCCCGCCGCCATCGCGGCGCTGGACGAGATGGAGAACTTCCACGGCGAGGATGATCCCCAGAGCGAATATCTGCGCCAGCTGATCGAGGTGGAGCTCTTCGACCCGGCGCAGCGGCGTTATGTCGGCCAGCAGCCGGCCTACCACTACCGCTACGTGGTGCAGCACGACCCCCAGTGGCAGCAGGGCAAGCACTACCTGCCCGACGGCAACTGGCGCGCCTTCCATCTGGCGCAGCTGGAGAGCGCCGCCTGACGGCCACCGGCAATAACAAAGGGCAGCCCGCGGGCTGCCCTTTCTGTTGCTGGAGTGGCGGGATGATCAGAGCCGGAAGCGACCGATCTCCTGCTCCAGCCGCTCGGTCAGCGACTTGAGCTCGGCCGCCTGCGCCGCCTCGTTGCCCGCCTGCTCGGCCAACTCTTGCGAGACGTGGCGGATATTCTCGGTATTGCGGCTGATCTCGCCGGTCACCGAGGTCTGCTCCTCCGCCGCCGCCGCGATCTGGGTCGCCATGTCGCTGATAGAGCCGATCGCCTCGTTGATCCGGCCAAGGCTCAGGTTGGCGGCTTCCGCATCCTCCACACTGGTGCCCGCCAGCTGACGGCTGGTCTCCATGCCACCCACCGCGCGACGGGTGGTCTGCTGCAGGGTCTCGATCATCTGCTGGATCTCGTCGGTGGAGTCGTGGGTGCGGCGCGACAACACCCGCACCTCGTCCGCCACCACCGCAAAGCCACGGCCCTGCTCACCGGCCCGCGCCGCCTCGATGGCGGCGTTGAGCGCCAGCAGGTTGGTCTGCTCGGCGATACCGCTGATGGTGGCCAGGATGCCGCTGATCTTCTGGGCATGGCTGTCGAGCTCGTTGATGATCTGGCTGGCATCGGCCACTTCGTCCGCCAGACCGGTAATGCTGCGCTGACTCTGGCCGACCTGGGATTGCCCGGCGACCGCCAATGCGACCGCCTCGGTGGCGGTGGTGGCGGCAAACTCGGCGTTGCCGGCGATCTCCTGGGTGGCGGAGGCCATCTCGGTCACCGCTGTCGCTACCATCACGATCTCGTCCTGCTGCTGACGCACCCGCTGACTGCGGGCCTGCGCCCCGGCCGCCTGGGTGCGGGACTGGGCCGCCAGCTCGACGGCCACATCCCGCAACCGGCTGACGATGCCGTGCAGCCGCGCCACGAACTGGTTGAAGTTCTGGGCCAGCTGACCCACCTCATCCTTGCTGTGGGTGTTGATGTGAACGGTGAGATCCCCCTCGCCGTGGGCGATGTCGTGCAGGGCGTGCGCCACCCGACCGAGATCGGCGAACAGATATTTGAAGGTGGCGGTGAGCAGGGCGCTGAACACCAGCATCAGCACCAGCGTCAGCCCCACCAGCTCCCACAGCAGGCTGCTGAGCGGCGCCTCCAGCACATCGCGATACATCACCATGGCCAGCAGCCAGTCGGTGCCCGCTACCGGTTGTACTGCCAGCAGCACGTCGCGCCCGTCGAGGGTGGCAGCGTGCAGCTCGCTGTTTTCACGGCCCCACTGCTGGAAAGTGGCGGCAGAGAGTCCCGGCGCCAGCTCGGCGATGGGCTTGAGCGCCAGATCCTTCTGCGGATGGCCGACGATGAGGCCGCTGCTGTCGAGCAGCATGGCGTAACCCTCACCCTGCACCTTCATCGCCAGTACTTCGTCGATCAGCTTGTCGAGCGCCAGATTGGCCCCCACGGCACCGACCAGCTCCCCCTGATGGCGCACCGGCTCGGAGAGGGTGACCACCAGCTTCTGCATGGTGACGCTGACATAGGGGGCAGTGACGATCAGCTGACCCGCCTTCACCGCATCCTGATACCAGGGGCGCTCGCGCGGGTCATAGTTGCCGGTGTTGAGGGAGGGATCCTGCCGGGTCATCACCCCCTGCGCGGAGCCAAAATAGGTGAGGCCGAAGCCGCCCGAGGTGTAGGCCTGCTTCAGGTGCGGCACCAGCTCGGCTTGGGGGTTATCGCTGATCAGGTTGACCAGCGCATGGACTGTGTTCTTGCGATCCGCCATCCATTCGCCGATCGCAACCGAGTAGGCGTGACCATAGTTGACCGCCTCGCTCTGGATGGCGCTCATGGTGCGGGATTTGAGGGTGTGAAAGGCAACGATGCCGAGCAGTGATGCCATCAGCAGCACCACGCCAAGACTGGTGGCCAGCAGCTTGCCGCGCAGAGAGAGGGTCATGACGACGAATCCTTGTTGTTGTGTCAGGCAGGGAAAAGCCTGATGTATCAAAGGCTATCGGCCGCAACATGAACAGACTTTAGTGAATCTGTATATTTTTACATCCATCAACAACAGGGATGGCTATCAGAAGTTGGTTGCTCGCTATTCCATGCTACCGAGCGGCAGAACAATCAGGAGGAGAAACAGAGGGGCGGGAGGGACAGAGGGCGAACGCCGGAGATGCGAAAGGCCAGCTCAATGAGCTGG
This sequence comes from Aeromonas sp. QDB11, assembly GCF_027705265.1. NCBI lineage: Bacteria > Pseudomonadati > Pseudomonadota > Gammaproteobacteria > Aeromonadales > Aeromonadaceae > Aeromonas > Aeromonas sp. QDB11. Next base: position 72,847 of record NZ_JAPDBM010000001.1, read on the forward strand.
CCTTTCTGAAAATGGCAGGGGCGGCAGGACTCGAACCCGCAACCATCGGTTTTGGAGACCGCTGTTCTACCAATTGGAACTACGCCCCTGCAACAAACGAGGCGTAGTATACAAAGTGGAGATCAAAGGTAAAGGCTTTTTTCACACTTTTAATGCGATTGCACAAATCCCGAACAAGTTGCGGTTGTTTGTGCAGCAAAGCGGGATAACTTGCTGTATTTGCAGCCCTGCCGGGGTAGGAATGGGACATAAATGGGGGTAGGGTGAAATCAGGTACCGGGAGGCCACTTATGCTCAATTACCGATTGCTCCAACAACTGGCGCCCCTCAACTTCAGGGATGAACGCAAGACAGAGTCCCTGCCCGCCTATCTTGAACGGGTCGCACCGCTGGTGCCCTTTATTCCTGAAAATGTGCTTTCCCAGTGGATTTACCGTCATTGGCGCGGTTTTGAGTCCAACTGGAGCTTTATCGATCTCGCCAGCCATCAGTTCACCTGTGAAAGCTGGCCCACCGCGCAACTGGTGGGTCAGGTGGACTCCCGCCACATGGAGGTGATCGAGCGCTGGGGCGAGATGCTGCGCAGCAATCGCTATGTGCGCCGCTCCTGGCTCGGCGAGAAGATGCTGAGCGAAGGCACCTGGCCCGAACCTGTCATCGTGCTGGCGCCCGCTGAGGGGTGCAGTTACCCGAACGGGCAACCGCTGCCGCAACCCTACTGCCTGCTGGAAGGGCACCACAGACTCGGTTATTTGCGTGCCATGGCCCGCGATGGGGAATCGCTGCAAGAAACGCATAGGGTGTGGATTTGTCGTCCCGTTCCCGCCACTTAAACGTTTTTCATGCTGAAATTGGCATCAGAAATAAAATTTTGACAATTAAAAAACCGGCCCTATAATCTGTCCGGTTTTGAAAAAGGTCGGGACGAAACGATGCAGTTTTTGATTCAGAAAACAGCCTTGCAGACGGGTGGTGCGCACCAGAGCGGCCCCGTTGTTTTCGGTTCCCACCCCAAGGATCCCCAGTTATTTTTAAAAAAAGCCCCTGTTTCAGGGGCTTTTTTTTTGTGCCCGAAAAACCTCCAATGATGTCAAAGGGAATGCAGACGATGACCAATCCACTCTATAAGAAACATGTCATCTCCATTTCGGACCTGACCCGGTCAGAAATGGAACTGGTAGTCTCAACCGCACAACGGTTGAAGGCTGAACCTGACACCAGCCTGTTGAAAGACAAGCTGGTTGCCAGCTGCTTCTTCGAAGCCTCCACCCGCACCCGCCTCTCGTTCGAGACCGCGGTACAGCGCCTCGGCGGCAACATCATCGGCTTCGCCGACGGTGGCAACACCAGCGCCAAGAAAGGCGAGACCCTGGCTGACTCCATCAAGATCATCGGCTCCTACTCGGATGCGGTGGTGATGCGCCACCCGAAAGAGGGCGCGGCCCGTCTGGCTGCCGAGTTTTCCCGCGTGCCGGTCATCAACGGCGGCGACGGCTCCAACCAGCATCCGAGCCAGACCCTGCTCGACTTGTTCACCATCCATGAGACCCAGGGTCGTCTGGACAACCTCAACGTCGCCTTCGTCGGTGACCTGAAATATGGCCGCACCGTGCACTCGCTGGCCCAGGCGCTTAGCCTGTTCAACTGCCGCTTCTTCTTCATCTCCCCGGAAGCGCTGGCGATGCCGGACTACATCTGTGAAGAGCTGGAAGAGAAAGGCATCCCGTTCAGCGTCCACCAGACCATGGAAGAGGTGATGCCTGAGCTGGACATCCTCTACATGACCCGCGTCCAGAAAGAGCGCTTCGACGAGACCGAATACAAGCACATGGCCGCCAAATTCGTGCTGGAGCTGGCGACCCTGGAAGGGGCCAAGCCCACCATGAAGATCCTGCATCCCCTGCCCCGCGTCGACGAGATCGATGTGGCGGTCGACAAGACCCCCCACGCTTGCTACTTCCAGCAGGCGGAGAACGGGGTCTATGCACGCCAGGCGCTGCTGGCACTGGTACTGAACGAAACTGTCTGAGCTTAGGGGAATATCATGTCTGACAAGAACCAACTGCAAGTCGAAGCCATCCGTCACGGCTCCGTCATCGATCACATCCCCGCTGGCCAGGGCATCAAGATCCTCAAGCTGTTCCAGCTGGTTGAAACCCAGGAGCGGATCACCGTCGGCTTCAACCTGAAATCCGGCGCGCTGGGCAAAAAGGATCTCATCAAGATTGAGAACACCCGCCTGACCGAGCAGCAGGCCAACCAGCTGGCGCTGTTCGCCCCGAAAGCGACCGTCAACATCATCGAAGACTTCAATGTGGTGAAGAAGCACCAGCTGGAGCTGCCGGAGTTCATCGCCGGGGTGTTCCACTGCCCCAACTCCAACTGCATCTCCCACAACGAGCCGGTGGACAGCTACTTCCGGGTGCGCGAAGTGAAAGGCGTGGTGCGGATGAAGTGCAAATATTGCGAGAAGTCCTTCACTCAGGACATCGTCAGTGAGCGTGACTAATATCTGATTGGGCCCTGCGGGGCCCATTTTTGAACCCTGTCACATCACCGAATTTCCAGTCAGCTATAATTTGCCATCCCAAGATGGTAATGCCCGTTCATTCCCTGCATATAGATGGATTATCAGTGTTTTTGCCTGATAACTGACAGCTATGGCAGATATCGCGCGTTTACCTCCGGTCATCGTCAAAGGAATTCGCCGTGGTCAAAACCCTCAGTCGTCCCGTTGCCCAAGAGCCCGATCTGGCCCAGCTGGATGCCTGTCGCCAGATCATCGGTCAGCACTGCTACAGCACCCAGGAAGAGATCCGTCGCGAGCTGTCAGAGCGCGGCTTTGCCGACATTAGCCAATCCACCATCTCCCGCCTGCTGCGCCGCCTCGGCGTGGCCAAGGCGCAGAATGCCAACGGCAAGAAGGTCTACACCCTGGTAGACGATCAGCTGGAGCCTGCAGGCAGCACCCGCTCGATCCACGACATGGTGCGCGAAGTGGTGCACAACCAGCAGATGGTGCTGATCCACACCACTCCGGGGGCCGCTACCGTGGTGGCCCGCCTGCTGGATCGCAACGCCAGTCCCGAGATCATGGGCGCCGTCGCGGGCAATGACGTGGTGCTGGTCGCGCCGCGCCACATCAGCCGCACCCGTCAGGCCCACGCTGCCGTGGTGCGCACGCTGGCGCAGGCCCGCTAAGCTCTCTCCCCCAAATGTATTGAGGCGACCCGCGGGTCGCCTTTTTGTTGCCTGCTATTTTGTGCCCATCACTTCTTGCGCCCATAAAAAACGGGAGCCCGCAGGCTCCCGTTTCATCTTGCTTGTCATACCTCAGGAGAGCACGGCCCCCAGACTCAGGCAGACCACGATCAGCACGGTCAGGATACCGAGCAGCGGAGCCACCCACTTCAGCCAGCGCACATAAGGCACCTTGGCGATGGCCAGACCACCCATGACTACGGCGGAGGTAGGGGTCACCAGGTTCACCAGACCGGAGGCAGACTGGTAAGCAGTCACCACCAGATCGCGGCCCACGTTGGCGAAGTCGGCCAGCGGCGCCATGATCGGCATGGTCAGTACAGCCAGACCGGAGGAGGACGGCACCAGGAAGGAGAGCACCACTTCCAGCACGAACATCACGTTGATAAAGACGATGGTGGAGAGGCCGGTCACGATCCCTTCTGCACTGTGCAAAATGGTGTGAGTGATCATGCCGTTGTCCATCACTACCACGATACCGCGGGCGATACCGATGATCAGCGCCACACCCAGCAGGTCGCGGGCACCGTCGATAAAGTTGGAGGTCAGCTCCTCTTCGCTCATGCGGGAGATGATACCGACGATGATGGCGGCAGCCAGGAACACGCCGGAGATCTGCGCCATCCACCAGCCCAGCACGGCCACCCCGTAGATCATCACGGCGAAGGCGGCGACGAAGATACCCAGCACGATTTTACGGGTCAGGGTGAACTCCAGCATCTGGTCGCTCTTGTTGCCAAGGAAGTGGGCACGGTTCTCTTCCCACTTGTCAGCCACCAGAGATTTGCTCGGATCGCTGCGCACCATCTTGGCGTAACGCATGACGTAGGCAACACAGAGCAGCCAACCGGCGACCAGCATGGCGACGCGCAGCCAGATACCATCGGTGAAGGAGATACCGGCGGCGTTGGCCGCGATAACAGTAGCAAACGGGTTGATGGTGGAACCGAGAGTACCGATACCGGCGCCAAGCAATACGGTTGCCGCCGCTACCACAGGGTCAAAGCGCGCGGCCATCATCACCGGCACCAGCAGGGTGTAGAAAGGCAGCGACTCTTCGGCCATGCCGTAGATGGTGCCACCTGCGGCGAACAGCGCCATCAGGATCGGGATCATCCACTCTTCCCGGCCGCGCAGGCGGTCGGTCACACGTTCAATACCGGCATCGATGGCACCGGTCTTGGTCACAATGCCAAGAAAACCACCGATGATCAGGATAAAGAGGGAGACGTCGATGGCGCCTGCCTCATAGGTGTCGTGGTTGTAGAGGCCATCGATAGGTGCCAGCAGCACGTCGACGATCCCCTGGGGATTCCCCTCCACCAGTTTGTAGGTACCCGCCACCGGCACTTCTTTGCCGAGGGCTTCGTTCATGGTCATTTCATATTTGCCGGCCGGCACTATCCAGCTCAGGGCGGCCACCAGGGCGATCAGCACAAACAGTATCGTGTAGGCTGACGGGAACTTGAATTTGGTCATGGTCCAGCTTCCTTCTGTGGGTGTGGTATCCATGCAGGCTGCGGGTCGTAGGGTTAGAGGTATTATGCCGCTGTCACATGGTCGAAAAGCCGGGGGTCGCCCCCCGGCACCACTACTGCGACCTTAGTCGCCCAGCGTAGCAACCATCACTGCCTTGATGGTGTGCATCCGGTTTTCGGCCTCGTCGAACACGATGCTGTGCTCGGATTCGAACACGTCCTCGGTTACTTCCAGGCCTTTCATGCCATATTTGTCAGCCACTTCCTTGCCCATGGTGGTCTCGTCGTTGTGGAACGCCGGCAGGCAGTGCATGAACTTCACATCAGGATTCTTGGTGGCGTTGATGACATCCATGTTGACCTGATACGGGGTCATCAGTTTGACGCGCTGATCCCAGGCCTCTTTCGCTTCACCCATGGAAACCCAAACGTCGGTGTAGAGGAAGTCGGTACCCAGCACACCTTCTTTGACGTCTTCGGTCAGGGTGATGCGCGCGCCAGTCTCTTCGGCGATCAGGCGGCACTTGGCAACCAGCTCCTCTTCCGGCCAGAACGCTTTCGGAGCGACCAGACGGATGTCCATGCCCATTTTGGCGGCACCGACCATCAGGGAGTTACCCATATTGTTGCGGGCATCACCCAGGTAGGCGAACTTGATTTGATCCAGACGCTTGCCCTTGCCGTGCTCCAGCATGGTCATGAAGTCGGCCAGGATCTGGGTCGGGTGGAATTCGTTGGTCAGACCGTTCCAGACCGGGACACCGGCGTAGGCGCCCAGCTCTTCGACGATCTCCTGACCGTAGCCGCGGTATTCGATACCGTCATACATGCGACCCAGTACACGGGCGGTGTCCTTCATGGACTCCTTGTGACCGATCTGGGAACCGCTCGGGCCAAGGTAGGAGACTTGCGCACCCTGGTCGAAGGCCGCGACTTCAAACGCACAGCGGGTGCGGGTGGAAGTCTTCTCGAAGATCAGGGCAATGTTTTTGCCGGTCAGGTGTTTGCGCTCGTAGCCACCGTATTTGGCTTTTTTCAGGTCGATGGCCAGGTCAATCATGTATTGGATTTCGCGCGGGGTGAAGTCCAGCAGTTTCAGGAAGTTACGGTTACGCAGATTAAAAGCCATGATGAGTTCTCTCTATATTTGTTTCAGACCAATTCGGGCAGTAGTGTTGACTACGCATTCTCAGTACAAATTTCGGTAATTACGCATTCACGGTGCGGGTGGCGACGATATTGGTGCCGGCTTCACCCTTGAGGATGGCAAGACCATCTTCCAGCGAGCCGATCCCGACCATGCCGCCGGTCGCTTTGACAAATTCACAAGAGGCTTCGACTTTCGGTCCCATGGAGCCTGCATCGAATTTGACCCCGGCCAGCTCGTCCGGGCTGGTGACCCGCAGCGGGTGCTGGGTCGGCTTGCCCCAATCCAGATAGACGGCATCGGCGTCGGTCAGGATCAGCAGGGCGTCGGCCTTGATCTGCTTGGCCAGATAGGCGGCAGACATGTCTTTGTCGATCACAGCTTCGATGCCGGTCAGGCTCTGGCCATCCCAAGTCACAGGAATGCCGCCACCACCGGTACAGATGATGAGGTGGCCCTGGGCAATCAGGGTTTCGATGGCGTCGCCTTCAACGATGCGCTGGGGCAGCGGGGACGGCACTACACGGCGGAAGAACTTGCCGTCAGCCTTGACCACCCAGTGCTTCTCGGTCGCCAGGGCACGGGCTTCCGCTTCTTCATAGACGGGGCCGATAAATTTGGTCGGATTGGCAAAGGCCGGATCCTTGGGATCAACCTGCACCTGAGTCAGCAGCGCAGTGACGTTGCGGCTCGGCATCAGGTTTTTCAGCTCCTGGATCAGCATGTAGCCGATCATGCCTTGGGACTCGGCACCCAACACATCCAGCGGATAGGGGGATACCTTGGTGTAGGCGCTGTTTTGCAGGGCCAGCAGGCCGACTTGCGGACCGTTGCCATGCACCAGCACCACGTTGTACTCCTGAGCGATCAGGGCGATGGTTTTGGCAGCAGTGGCGATGTTCTTGCGCTGGATATCCGCTTCCAGTGGCTCACCACGACGGAGCAGAGCATTGCCGCCCAGAGCGACGACGACAGTTGGTTTTTTCATAGTGGTTAATCTCGATTTTGGGTCTGTGTGGCGCCAGCCTCTGCCAGCGCCACGCCGTCTCATCAGATGCTGTCGCGTTCCATCGGGCAGCTCATGCAGCGGGCGCCGCCGCGGCCACGGCCCAGTTCATCACCCGGAATGGAGAGAACTGTGATACCGGCCTTGTCATATTTCTCGTTGGTGTAGGTATTGCGCTCGTAACCCACCACCACGCCGGGACGTACGGTCAGCACGTTGTTGGCGTCGTTCCACTGCTCGCGTTCGGCTTCGAAGCTGTCACCGCCAGTGGTGATGATCTTCAGCTGATCCACGCCCAGCGCTTTCTCGATAGCGGTGACGAAGTAACCCTCTTCCTTGATGTTCATGCCAGTGGCGCCGCCCGGAGTCAGGCTCCAGCACTGCACGTCCTTGCGGATCACTTCCGGATAAACGGAGAAGGTATCGACATCCATATGGGTCATGACGGTATCCAGGTGCATGCAGCTGCGGTGTTTCGGCAGTTCCATGGCGATGACCTGTTTGGCCTGACCGTGTTTGAACAGGCTGCGAGCCAGGTGCTCGACCCCTTGCGGAGTGGTGCGCTCGGACATGCCAATCAGCACGGCGCCGCGGCCGATAACCAGTACGTCACCACCCTCGATGGTGGAGTTGTCGTAGTCACGCTCCTCGTCACCGAAGTACTTGATGAAGTCCTGACCGGCAAACATCGGGTGCCAGCGGTAGATGGCCTTCACATGGTTGGTTTCGCGGCGACGAGCCTGTTTGGCCATCGGGTTGATGGAGACGCCACCGTAAACCCAGCAGGAAGTGTCACGGGTGAAGAGGTGGTTGGGCAGCGGCTCGATGATGAAGTCGGTCGGTGCATGCATACCCACTACCATGTTGACGCCGTGATAAGGCATCTCGGAGTAAGTCAGGCCACCGGAGAGAATGCGGGCCAGCTCGCGGTGCGGCATGTCTGCCAGGAAGCAACGCACGTCGTTGGCAAAAGAAGAACCGAGGCGGTAGTCGGAGACCTGATGTTGCAGCAGCCAAGTTTTGGCTTCCGGCACATCCAGAGTCTCGGCCAGCAGATTGGTCAGCAGGAAAACTTCGACATTCTGATCGCGCAGTACCTGAGCGAATTTGTCGTGCTCCTGACCGGCGCGTTCAACTGACAGGACGTCATCGAACAGCAGATCCTGGCAGTTGGAAGGAGTCAGACGCTTCAGACTGAGGTTGGGGCGGTGCAACATGACACGGCGCAATTGGCCAACTTCAGAACCTACATAAAATTTGCTCATGATTATATTCCGTCTAGCAGTGGTCCCTGCGAGTGATTGAATAGATTCCTTCTATTCATGCTCGTGGCTAAGGCGGGATATTCTTTATGTAGGGTACTCGGCTTATGTTCTATCCTGCCCTTGCCTTTCGATGCCGAGGTTAGACCTGCGAACCAATACAAACTTAGACATTGATCACATTCACTCAGAACTGAATATATTCACCGTTCAATCTATGACCCCGGTAGCAAATTGCACATTTCCCACACAGAACACACTGAATAGCCATGCACAACCACCCCACTATATTTCAGGTTGATTCAATTTTTATTCATGCATGCTCACTGGGAAGATTAAATTAAAAAAACAAAACCCGTTAAAAATCATAATAATAAATGGTTTTTAAAATAAAATTTGAATATTACTCCCTGTGTATTGAATACATCGGCGTGACAAGAGGAACTCGGGGGAAATAAATACTCAGATCGAGCACACTCACTGCATAAATCTTTTCTTGTCCCAGATCATGGCATTGATGCCAACCCCATCAGGCAAGGCCTCATCAGCCATCACCTCGTTGTGCAGTTCAACTTAATATGCACAAAGTCCGCATCGAGGCTGGCAACCAGCCTCGTCAGTCACCACAACGCCTTTTGATACTTTTTTCATTAATTGAATTTATTCGTCCCACCTTGCGCTGGCGCCAACCTCGACTTAACTCAGAAAGTGATCCAGATCACACTGAAATGGCACTACCAAGGAGTTGTTATGAAGATGAAACCAATGCTGTTGCTCGCGACTTTGCTGCTCTCTGCGCTCCCGACCTTCATCCAAGCTGAAGGAGCCCCTGCCATGCCCATGGTGGTATGCCATGTCGACCAGGCCCCCCAGATGCTGGTGCCTGACTATGTCTGCCGCTGGCATGGAGGCAGCGTTCATTACTAATCGACACAACGAGAGGAGCATCACTCCTCTCGCCTTGTGATGAGGCTGGCCCCTCCTATACTGAAATCAGCGGTTTTCTTATGGATAGGGGAACGTCATGATCTTGTTGGTCGGTGGAGAGAAGGGGGGGAGTGGCAAGAGCTGCCTGGCACAAAATCTGGCGGTCTACCTCAGATCCCAATTTCAGGGGGAGGTGTTACTGGTCGATTGCGACCCGCAGCGCACCACCTCTGACTGGATTCAGGAGCGCAACGACAACCCGGAGCTGCCACAAATCAACTGCGTTCAGCTTTATGGCAACATTCGCAACGACCTGCTCAGCCTGAAAAACCGCTACGACTACGTCATCGTCGATTGCGGCGGACAGGACAACCGGGCACTGCGCTCCACCATGGCTGTCGCCACCCACGCCCTGATCCCCTTGCGCCCGAAACGCCGCGACCTCAAGACCCTGCCCCATATGGAAGATCTCATCACCACTTGCAAGATGGTCAATCCGACGCTCAATGCCGCTGTAGTGCTGACCCAGTGCCCCGCCCTGCCCAATCAGGTAAAACGCATTCTGGAGGCGAAAGAGGTCTGCGCCTCATTCGGTGTCGATGTGCTGAACGCCATCACCTATGGCCGTAACGTCTACGACGACAGCGAAGAGAAGGGGCTGTCGGTGATGGAGATCGAGCCGGATGGCAAATCCGCCGAAGAGATCCGGGCCATCGCCAAAGAGTTCCTGCAAGTGGGGGTGTGAGATGGGTCTGGCCGATCTGAAGAAAAAGCACCAGCTGCATCACCAGAAGAAGTTCACCGTCGACGAATTTATCGAAGATGCGGAGTTCTACGCCAAGGGCAAACCCAAGGTGGTCAGCCTTGAACTGAGCCTGCATCGTGATGAAGCCCTGTCGGCGCTGGCCTTTATCGAGAGTGGCGAGCATCTGAGGCCCAGCTACAAGAAGGCTACCTTCTCCATGAGCACGGTGGCCATCGACGAGCTGGGCAATCTGACCCAGCAAGATGGCATGAACAAATCCCTGTTGCTGCGCCTCTTTACCCACTACTTCTCCTCGCTCACCCCGGAAGAGCGCCAGACCATCTATGAGCGACTCAACCAGCGCTCATAATTTCTCCATTCAGCCGCTCTTTTTGTGCCTCGCCAACCCATCCCGAATGACCATCATCAGACTGCAGAATCTATTTCCAAAGTAACCAAAAAGCCGTGTAAGAGATCTGCCATTCCATATGTAAGCCAACAGCCGAAAAGATCCTCGAGATAATCGGAAGACAGGATCTTAAAATATGAAGATGACACACTTAACATTATGTTTATAAATGAATAAATCGAAACACACCGCTTTCGGAAAAGCTAATGACAAAAACGTTTTCCAATCTGACGTTGTCGCCGGTAAGAAAATCCTTATAGTTACTCATGCACGGACGCAATGAAGTCGGTCAGGAAGACTGGCTGCCAGGGTTGGGCAAATGGACTCACCACAGGATGTGGTAAAGGACACCTCCCAGGACGGAGAAAGTGCGACGGGACAGGATGACTCGTCAGGCCAAGATGGCTAAAGGACACCCCAAAGGATTGGGAAGGGGAAACCTAAAGGAAGAGGTAAACAGTCAGGGATTGCAGGGAGCAACTTCGTTCAAGGATATGAGCGATACGACTACCGGGGGCGACGCAAGTCGCCCCCATCTTTTTATCTGCGTTTCACCTGTAGTGGTCAACTAAATCCGGACACTTGGTTAGGCCGAACCTCGGCTTTTGCTGGCGGTATCCCGTCATTGTGTTGATGTGGACGCCGCCAGTTGTAGTAAACCATCAGGTAATAACTGATATCCCGCTTTGCTTCCCGCAGACCCATGTACCCCGTTGCCGGGAGCCACTCTGACTTCAGGCTTCTGAACAATCGCTCCATCGGTGCGTTATCCCAGCAATTACCACACCGACTCATGCTCTGGGTCATGCGATAGCGCCACAGTCGTTGCCGAAATGCCCGGCTGCCATATTGGCTGCCTTGGTCAGAGTGAAACAGCACGCCAGATGGGCAACCCCGTTGCTGATAGACCATCTCCAGCGCTTTTATTGCCAATTCTGCATCTGGTTTGTCAGACATCGCCCAGCCCACGACCCGCCGGGTATGCAGGTCGAGCACTGCGGCCAGGTAATGCCAGTGACCACCGGCCCAGACGTAAGTGATATCGCCACACCACACCTGATTGGGTTGCTGGACATCAAATTCGCGGGCCAGCAGATTGGGAATATCCGGTCGTTCAGACTGTGCCACCTTATAACGGTGTGCGCCCAGCTGCCTGGATGCCAGCCCGGCTTCCTTCATCAGGTTACGTACTTTGAATCGACCAATCTGATACCCCAACTCCCGCATCATCGACATCAAGGTGCGGCTGCCTGCCGAGCCTCGGCTCTCTTTGAACAACCGGCGCAACTCGCTGCGTTGCTGTATCCGCTCACGGTTAATCGTCCGCTTGCGAGCCAGATAGTCGTAAAAACAGGATGTTGGAACATCGAAAGCGCAGCAGACCAGGGTAATGGGGGCTTGCTCTCTTAATTGGTCTATCAGCGCGTACGTGTGAACTCGTCCGTCATCAAGAGAGCCGTAGCCTAATGGGATGGTCTGCTCCATCTACCCCGCTATGCTGAAGCCAGCATCAAGGAGGCTGATCATGACCCAATCTCAGATTTACATTTATGGCATCGATTTAGGCAAAAACTGGTTTCACCTGGTAGCGATGGATCGCATGGGGCATGTATTGACCAAGCAAAAGCTCACTCGTTCACAACTGAAACAGTTCATCAGCACGACCCCACCCTGTCGGGTTGCCTTCGAGGCATGTCCTGGTTCGCAATACTGGGGACGACTGTTTCAACAGGCGGGGTTCGAGCCCAAGATTATTCCCGCTCAATTTGTTAAGCCCTACCTCAAATCGAACAAGAATGACTTCAACGATGCCACCGCCATTGCCGAGGCTGGTAGCAGAGGCACTATGCGCTGTGTCCCGTTGAAATCTCATGAACAGTTGGCATTGCAGGCGACTCATCGAGTCCGTCAACGTTTCATCATCGAACGTACCGCCACGGTCAATCAGATGAGAGCGTTGCTGCTGGAATATGGGCTCACCGTACCGGTGGGCAGAAAAGTCTTCGAACGCGCCCTACCGGCGATCCTTGAAGATGCCGAGAATGGCTTGCCTGATTTTATCCGCGCCCTGGTATTGCGCCTGAGAGAACGGTGGCAACAGCTGGATATTCAGATTGATGAGATGAGCCTCATGCTCGGGCAAGCCTCAAGCGCATCGAGTTTGTGCCAAAAAGTCAGCACCGTCCCCGGCATTGGACCGATTGTCTCAACCGCGTTAATTGCCGCGATTGGCAATGGTTCACAATTCAAGAAAGCCCGCGATCTTTCAGCCTGGTTGGGGCTGGTTCCCAGACAATATTCAACGGGTGGCAAATCCTCGCTCGGCGGGATCAGTAAGCGTGGCAATAACTATTTGAGGCAAATGGTTATTCAGGGCGCCAAAGCGCTGAAAATTCACATGAAGCGTGACAAATCATCGTTAGGCGAATGGGTCGCCAGGCTGGAGGTCGGCCATCACCATCATGTGGTCCTTATCGCCCTGGCCAACAAGATAATGCGAATTTGCTGGAAAGTACTGACATCCGGCAGGGATTACCGACCATATCCCAACGCAAGCGCAGCCGTTTAACAGATAGAACTCATACCAGGTTTTGCGAGCCAAAAACAGATGACAGAAGCGTTCACCCCACGACGTTGCAGCCTGGCTAAAAAAGCAGTCTCTCGTGACTGGTAGCTTTATTAGGACGACGACGTGCGGATCCCATCAAGGCCAGAGCCGGAAAACGGCTCACAGACAGGCCGGATACATTGACGCAAACGACTTCTGGAAATCAGTTCACGCTTGCAGATAAGGAGCAGACCATACATTTTTTAGAATGTCCTTTTCGCGCTCGAGCCGATGGATGCGGGCTTCCAGCTCCTGGATTTTCTGCTGCTCCGGGGTCAGCGCTTTGCTGATAGGCGTGGTGCCGGTTCGTTCGGATTGCAGTTGCTGAACCCAGCGGCGAAGTATGGTTTCACCGACATCCAGTGAACGGCTGGCTTCGGGGACAGAATATCCCTGGTCGAGCACCAGGGATGCGGCTTCGAGTTTGAATTCGGCAGTAAATGAGCGACGTAATCTTGTCATTGAACACCTCAGGTCATGGTGGCGACTCTACCACCTAAAATGGTGTCCGGGATGATTAGACCACTACAACCGTCCCCTTGCTTACCTCAGTCCACCACCTTCTTGTCAGACCCTTCCCGACCCGCAGCTTAAGCAAAAATACAAATGAGAAGGGCGCCACGATGGCGCCCCTTTCTGTTTTCTGATCGGCAAACAAGCTTATATCACGCGAGAGAACTGTTGCTGGCGTGCCTTGTTGCGCAAGTACACGTCGAAACACATGCAGATATTGCGGATCAGCAACTGCCCCGTGGAGGAGACCTCCAGGCCATCCTCCGTCATACGCACCAGTCCATCGTTGATGAAGGTCTGCAGCAACTTGAGATCGTCGGCAAAATACTCTCTGAAATTGAGACCGTGCGCCTGCTCGACAGACGCAAAGTTCAGATGGAAATCACAGATAAGCCGCTTGATCACCTCACGGCGGATCAGGTCATCCTGATTGAGCGAGCAGCCTTTCCACTGGGCATGACCCAGCTCTGCAACCTGTGCGTAATATGCCTTGAGCTCTTTCTGGTTCTGGGAGTAGGCATCACCGATCATGCTGATGGAGGAGACACCCAGCCCCAGCAGATCGCAATCACCTTGAGTGGTATAGCCCTGGAAGTTGCGGTGCAGCTTGCCCTCGCGCTGCGCCACCGCCAGTTCGTCATCGGGTTTGGCAAAATGGTCCATGCCGATGAACTGGTAACCCTGACCGGTGAGGAAGGCGATGGTGTCCTGCAGCATGGCCAGCTTCTCCTGCGGCGCAGGCATATCCACCTCTTTCAACTTGCGCTGGGCGGCAAAGCGACTCGGCAGATGGGCATAGTTGAAGATGGAGAGGCGCGCCGGATCGGTCTTGAGCACCTCTTCCAGCGTATGGTGGAAGCTGGCACGATCCTGATGCGGCAGGCCATAGATAAGGTCGAGGTTGGTCGAACGGAAACCCAGTTCTCTGGCCCGTTCCAACATGGCTTTAATAAAGTCGTTGTCCTGCTCGCGGTTGACTGCGACCTGTACATCCTTGTTAAAGTCCTGCACCCCGAGGCTGATGCGGTTGAAGCCGACATCTCGCAGCACATCCAGCATGGTAATGGCAATCTCGCGCGGATCGACCTCGATGCTGAACTCCCCCTCTTCGGCGAAATGGAAGTGCTCACGCAGCATGGCCATCAGACGGCGCGTTTGCGCTTCATCCAGATAGGTGGGAGTACCGCCCCCCCAGTGCAGCTGGGTAACCAGACGATGCTTGAAGAGCGGGGCTTGCGCCTTGATCTCCTGCTCTAGGTAGTCGAGGTACTCGTCAGCCTTGTGCTGATGACGGGTAATGACCTTGTTGCAGCCGCAGTAGTAGCAGAGTTTGTGACAGAAAGGGATATGCACGTAGAGCGACAGATTGCGCTCGGGATACTGGCCGGCAGCGCGGACAAAATCCGAATAGCCGAAGCTCTCGTTGAACTCCAGCGCAGTGGGATAAGAGGTGTATCGCGGGCCACTGTAGTTATATTTTTCGATCAGGGCCTGATCCCACACAATCTGTTCTGCTTGCACGCTCGCTTCCTCTCTTGTTGTTATTGTTGGCTCACCGACCTAACTGAAAATCCTTCAGTTGGGCCACATCCTTGAGGATCTGAGCCTCCAGCTCGGCCTCGTAGCCGCTGCGTTCGAGATCCATCTTCATCACTTCATTGCGTTTAAGTGCGCGTCTGGCCTCATGCGTCGGCATATCTTTCACCTTCTCATACAGCCCGTACAGACCCGGAAACTCGGCAGCGAACGCTCGCCCCCCCTTGATCTGCAACGCATCCAGCAGATTGGTCAGCCGAATGGCGCCTTCGGAGTAATCGCACTGCCCCTCCTGCACCGCATGGGCAATGACCCGCACGCTCTCCAGAATTCGCTCATTGCGAGCAGTTATCGCCTGCCACTGCATCGCTTGCTGCCGTCTCAGTCTGGCCATCAGTATGCCTGCATAGATGGCCAACCCTGACAAAATCAGGCCGCCCAACAGGGCGGCCAGCATCCATCCACTCATCACTTTTTCTTCGGCTCAGGCTTGGGTTCCGGCTTGAAATCGACCTGGTTGAAACGATCCCACAACTCCTCTTCGGAGGCCGGCTTTTGCTCGTCGAACTCGGCGTCATCGCCATCATCAAACGGCAGCTCGTCATCTTCATCATCGTCGTTATCGATGATGCCCAGCTCATCCATCAGCTCCTTATAACGGTCGACGCGCTGATCAACCCAGGCCTGCTCGGCCGCATCCAAGGTTTCACCGGCATCAAGACGATCCAGCAGATCATTCAAGCGATCATCGTTTTCGATGGAGGCCAGCTCCTGCTCGGGCGTCATCACCAGCTGCTTCTCTTTCACTGCCTTGGGTACTGCCGGCTTTTTCTGTTTGTCATCCACCACCAGTACTACCGGCTTGCGGGAACCGATACGCGGATCTTTGGACTGGCTGTTGCCAGACTTGTTGTTCGACTGTTCAACTTGCTGACGAGAACCAGCCTTCAGGCCCTTGCGCTTGGCAGCCCGTTTACGCTCACGACCTTCCTGAGCACTGACATCAGATTCTTTGCGCTTGCCAGTAGGCTTGCGAGTGGGTTGTTTGGCAGACATGAATGGCTAACTCCGAAAAATAACTGGATTGACCCGTACCCGGGATGATCTCACCCGGTGGGATACGATGCGAGGAACAGTAAGGCTGGAACAAGAGCAGGATCCGCACCAATCCGGCCCAATCAGGCCACTGAACACCGCAGGATCGGTATCCTCTGGGCATGTTGCTGGTATTTTGACACAGAATGGCTAATCGGGTTAATGACCCAAAAGAAAAAAGGCAGCCGAAGCTGCCTTGATATGTTCATGCGGGCGCCATCCTGAATGGCAAAACAATCTGTTTCGTCCTCTCCGTGACAACTTGTCGCCGCAGCATATCGTTGTGTGGTCATCCTGACCTTGTATTGGTCGTTCCTGAATGTGCGTGTGCCTGTTTGACCCGTCGCGACCGCATCCTGCCATCGTGCCGGGGAGTCTGCATCCCGCAACCCCATCCCGTTCCGGAGATGGTCACCATCCTGATACTTCAAATCCCTTGCCAGCTCATGCGAGCCCATGGCATCCCGCCACGCCAGCCATCCTCTGCTCACAACATCCTGTTGTGAAACCACCACCCAATCCGTGGGTGAATCCATTGAGCCTACTGTATCAACTCTATAAAACGGCTCAATCCACCCAAAAGATTCTCAACATCTCGAAAAATATCAATATTCACATAATCAATTGATAAGTAATGAATATTTAATATTTTATGCAATTTTATGAGCCTTGGCCTGCCTTGAGAATGGGAGATCTCTTACAGAACGGGGGGATTAAACCGAGAATTATCTGAAAACCATAAAAACAACGGGGAGCAAAGGCTCCCCGTTTCAAATCGAATCGACCGTATCGACTATATCAGTGCAGACCCGCCACATATTTGGAGAGGGCTTCGATATCCTGATCAGTCAGTTTCTTGGCAACGTCCCGCATCATGCCATTCGGATCGTTGTCACGTGTCCCGGCACGGAATGCGGTGAGCTGAGCCTTGATATAGGCAGGATGCTGGCCGGACAGGCTTGGATACTTCGCCTGTTCGACACCCGAGCCACGGGGGCCATGGCAAGCCGTACAGGCTGCCAGACCGCGACTCATGTCACCGCCCATATAGAGTGCCTTGCCCGCGTCGACCACGTCGTCAGGGACCGCGACCGGGGTAACCTTCAGGCCGGAGAAGTAAGCCGCCAGGTCATCCATGTCCTGTTCCGACAAAGGTAACGCCATCGGCCCCATCACTGGCGCAACCCGGCCAATTTGACCAGAAGCGGCAGCCTTCAGTTCAACTAACTGCTTTTTGATATATGATGCGTGCTGACCAGCAATTTTGGGGTACATATCAACCAGGCTGTTTCCGTCCGGTCCATGACAAGCCGCACAAACGGCAGCCTTGGTCTGTCCCGCAGCGGCATCGCCCTTGGCTTGTGCCATCCCCGTTACGCCAACCATCAGAGCAAGAGTAATGACTAGGTTCTTCATGGCGTTCCAACTTTTCGTTATTAGGCTTCCAGATCCCATGCCGCTGAAGGCATGTTAAAATAAACGCGTTTAAGCGACGCTATTTTACACCATTTTACAAAAAAGTAACTCTATAACCCTCTATCTCCATGGGGAATTTACGTTGGATACACAAACTCTGAATTTCAATAAGGTGCATTTTGTGACCAGCGCACCCGACATCCGTCACCTGCCAAATGATGGGGGTGTCGAGATCGCGTTTGCCGGCCGTTCCAACGCCGGTAAGTCATCTGCATTGAACACCTTAACCAAACACAAGAACCTGGCGCGTACCAGTAAGACACCGGGTCGTACCCAGCTGATCAACCTGTTTGAGCTGGAACCGGGCAAGCGTCTGGTCGACTTGCCGGGTTATGGTTATGCGCAAGTTCCGCTGGAAATGAAGCTCAAGTGGCAAAAGTCACTGGCAGAGTATCTGCAGCGCCGTGAGTCATTGAAAGGCCTGGTGATCCTGATGGACATCCGCCACCCGCTCAAAGATACCGACATGAACATGCTGGAGTGGAGCTCACACCGTCAGTTGCCCGTCATGCTGTTGCTGACCAAGGCTGACAAACTGAGTCCGGGTCCGCGCAACAACCAGGTGATCAAGGTGCGCCAGGCCGTTGCCAACCTAGGCTCCCAGATCCAGGTTGAAGCGTTCTCCTCCCTCACCAACATCGGTGTGGAGAAGCTGGCGCAAACCCTGAGCGAATGGTACGTCAGTGGTGACGATACCGACCTGCTGGACGCTGACGAACAGCAACCTGTCGAGGAGTAATCCACTCCTCGCTTTCCTTGCAATTGGCGGAGCACTCCTCCGCTGATTGAAAGGGTTTCAGATTGCCGCTTTCACCTGCCTCACGACAAACACCCCGCATTCGCCTCCCCAGTTATATCCATTACCGCTTACAGTTCATATAGATAGATCGTTAATTCATTGTGGGAATTAACTTAAGGAGGCGTTGATAGCGTTTTCAAATCTTTTCTTTCAAAACGAACCAGAATTACAAAAAGAGACCAAAATGAAATTTAATTACAAGATCTAACCGAGAGGGATAAAAATGAGGCCGGACGACAGTGATGCCATCCAGCCTGAAATAATAAGTTCAAAAAATTGGGAAGAAGCTGAATCTTGAGTACCAGACGACAGGTATTCCTCAAGAATCAGCCTCATTCTATCAAATACATCGCCAATTTAAAGCATTTACTCTAAATACCGCGCATAAAAAAACACCCCGACGAGAACCTCATCGGGGCAGCTATTCAGCCACATTCAATTACGTGAAATAAAAGGTCTGAAAGATAGAACATCTTACCTCTGTACCCTACGCAGACAACTGTACAGCAAAGCAGCAGAAAGTGAAAGTAATTTATGTAATTTAGTTTCACAACTTATTGCTTAAGAAAAAATCTTTTATTTTCATGCAGATAAAAAAATCCCCAGTACGAATACCGGGGAGTTATAAAGGTGACTAGCTAGCACTTCCTCAACTATCTAGTTAGTCAGCGCCATTCCAAAGTAGTTCCGCTACAAAACAAAAAAACTTTGAAAAATCAGAGATAGATAGCACCATCCTCAGCAAACTCTTGTTCTTCAATGAGTTTTTCAGCCATGTCTTCAATATCAAAGCGCACGCTTTCGAAGGCCCTGACGATGTCATCCTCCCTCGTCAGCGCCAGACCGGTCATTTTCTCCAGTCGCCGCTGGCTGATGTAACAATCTATCAGTGCCCCCATCTGCTGGGCGGGAAAGCGAACCCGCTGTTCGCCAGCCTGCCACTCCATCAGATCGGGAAACAGAATACCTTGGTTCATATCACCCCCAAGTTACGCTTCAATTCTCTCAATACCTGTTTAGTCCCGGGACGAATTCCGCGCCACACGGTAAACGCTTCGGCGGCCTGTTCCACCAGCATGCCGAGTCCATCCATGGTTTGGCGGGCTCCCTGCTGTTTGGCCCAACTAATAAACGCCGTATCCGATGAGCCATACATCATGTCGTAGATGGCAATATCGGTGTGGATCAGGGCGGGAGCCAACGGCGGCAGCTCCCCTTGCAGGCTGGCGGAGGTAGAGTTGATGACGAGATCGAACGGCCCTGCCAGCTGCTCATAGGTCTGGGCGGTCACGGGCCCCAGATCGCAGAATTCGGCAGCCAGCTGCTGCGCTTTTGCGTGGGTGCGGTTGGTGACCACCAGCTCGCTCGGCAGCTCGGCCAGCAGCGGCGCCAATGCACCGCGAGCCGCCCCGCCGGCACCCAGCAGCAGGATCCGGCTATCCGCCAGCGTCACACCATGAGACTTGAGATCGGCAACCAATCCGGCGCCATCGGTATTATCCCCCAGCAACACGCCATCATCGGTCAGCTTGATGGTATTGACCGCGCCCGCCCGCTTGGCCCTCGGGCTCAACCGATCGACCAGGGTAAATGCCTGCTCCTTGAAGGGAACGGTGACATTGCACCCCTTGCCCCCTTGGGCAAAAAAGGCCCGCAGGGCGTGGGCAAACTCGTCGACGGCGGGTTCAGCCAGCCCATACTCCAGCTCTTGCTGGGTCTGTCTGGCAAACAGGGTATGAATGAAGGGGGACTTGCTGTGGCGCACCGGGTGGCCAAAAACCAGATAACGATCCATCAAAGAGTTCCATCAGAGGGCAATATTCTGATTTAACGGGTTTTCGCACTCGGGAACAAGCCGAATATCGGCCAGCAAAAAGGGGCCATCATGGCCCCTCGAGTCACAGCCACTCTCGCGGTGTGAGGTAATCGGTGTAGAGCAAGGCTTCAGGAGTGCCCGCTTCCGGCTGCCAGTCATACTCCCAACGTGCCAGCGGTGGCATCGACATCAGGATCGACTCGGTACGTCCGCCGGTCTGCAGCCCGAACAGGGTGCCCCGGTCATACACCAGATTGAACTCCACATAACGACCGCGACGATAGAGCTGGAACTCCCGCTCCCGCTCGCCATAGGGCAGCGCCCTGCGTCGTTCGATGATCGGCAGGTAGGCATCGAGATATCCCCGACCGACCGCCTGCATAAAGGCAAAGCAGTCGGCAAAAGGCCAGCGATTCAGATCGTCGAAGAAGAGGCCGCCTACCCCCCGTGTCTCATTGCGATGCTTGAGGAAGAAGTAGCGATCGCACCAGGATTTGAACTCGGGGTAGATCTCATCACCGAACGGCAGGCAGAGATCACGGGAGACCTGATGCCAGTGCTGCACATCCTCGGCAAATGGGTAGAAGGGCGTCAAATCGAAGCCACCGCCAAACCACCAGATCGGCTCTTCGCCTTCCTTCTCGGCGATGAAGAAACGGACGTTAGCGTGGCTGGTCGGCACATAGGGGTTGTGCGGATGGATCACCAGCGATACTCCCATCGCCTCGAACTTGCGACCGGCCAACTCGGGGCGATGTGCTGTAGCAGAGGCAGGCATGGCATCGCCATAGACATGGGAGAAGTTGACGCCCCCCTGCTCGATCACCGCGCCATGGCGCAGCACGCGGGTACGACCGCCGCCACCGCCTTCACGGCTCCAGGCATCTTCCACAAAGTGTCCACTGCCGTCGGCCTGCTCCAGACCACGGCAGATCTCGTCCTGCAACTGCAACAGGAAGGCCTTGACCTGGGCCACATCCGGTTTGCTCATCTTGTCTCCAGTCAGGCAGGATCGTGAACGCCCTGTCCATTTTTATAGTTGAATCAATCCGCTGAGCGGTGAGCTCACCGCTCAGCGGATTGAGGATGACGTATCCGCCCGCTCAGGAGGGGCGAATAATGGCGCCGGTACGGGCGTCCTTGATCTCGGATGGGTTGGCTTGACCACCCACTTCACCGGGCAGGATATAGGCCAGCTTGCTTGCCAGCCGCTCACCAATATCGGCGACCCGACGGGCGGGCTCCTCACCGGTAAGGTTGGCGCTGGTAGAGACCAGCGGCTTGCCAAAGGCGCGGCACAACGCCTGCACCTGAGGATGAGCGGTCACGCGCACAGCCAGGGTCTCGAACTGCCCAGTCAGCCAGGCCGGCGTCGTCGCGCGGGCAGGCATGATCCAGGTAAAAGGGCCGGGCCAGCTGGCTTCAACCCGAGCCAACTGCTCACCGCCAAGCTGACTCAGATCGATGTAATCCTGCAATTGCGCCATGTCGGCGGCAATCAGGATCAGCCCCTTCTCCACCGGACGCTGCTTGATGGCCAGCAGTCGCTGCACCGCAGCTTCGGAGTCGGGATCACAACCCAGACCAAACACGGCCTCAGTCGCATAAGCAATCACCCCTTCCAGCTGGAGGGCGGCGACTGCCTGTTCAAATTCATTTGGCATAGGAAAAATGCGGCAGCCAGGCTGCCGCCTCGTCACTTAGTAGCAAGTTGAATTCGTACGGCGGCGACCATGACAAAGTGACGTTTTGCTGTAGCACAGGAAAAATACGACACATCCGGATCGCCACCCGTTCACTTACTTGAGTTGAGCCTGCAGGGCGGCATCCTTGGCCATCACCTCTTCGGCATTCTTCTGGCGTTCGGCCCGAACCTTGGCCGCCAGTTCATCATCGGCTACTGCCAGCATCTGGGCTGCCAGATAACCTGCGTTCTTGGCACCGGCTTTGCCGATCGCCACGGTCGCCACCGGTACACCACCCGGCATCTGCACGGTGGAGAGCAGTGCATCCAGCCCCTTGAGCGGGCCGCCATCGATGGGCACCCCAATCACGGGACGAGTCGTGATGCCGGCTACGGCACCCGCCAGATGCGCCGCCAGACCGGCAGCACAGATAAAGACCTTGCAGCCACGGGCCTCGGCATCGGTCACATACTGATGGGTCGCAGCCGGCGTGCGGTGCGCGGAGGTGACTTTGACTTCCACTGCGATATCAAATGACTTGAGCACCTCAAGGGTGGTCTGCATCACGGGGAAATCAGAATCAGAGCCCATCAATACGGCAACAAAGGGTTTAATCATGGTGGGAATTTCCTTACTCCAAGTGGGGGGTTGAAGTTCGCCGAAAACGTTTCAATCCGGTTGCGGCGGCGGGATTATACCTGCTCACTTTGGTGGCCGCATTTCTTTTGCGGACAGACCCAACGCAGCGTTCCCCTCACTTTTTTCTCAACCATGATGCCCCAGCCGCACGCGGGACAAGGCATGGGGATCGGCTTGTCGTTCACCACGTATTTGCAATGGGGATAGCCATCACAGGAGTAAAACTGCTTGCCGTAGCGGGAGGTGCGGCTCACCAGATGACCCTTGCCACACTCGGGGCAGAGGATCTGGGTATCGTCGCTCTCCTGCAGGGATTCGATATGCTGACAGGCCGGATATTGGGTGCAACCGACAAACAGACCGTAACGCCCCTTCTTGATCGCCAGCGGCTGTCCGCAATCGGGACAGGCAGAGCCTTCGAGCACCTTTTCGATGTCACGGCCAGATGGCGTCAGGGAGCGAATGTAATCACAGGCAGGATAGGCAGAACAGCCGAGAAAAGGGCCATGTTTGCCCTGGCGGATCACCAGCTCGGCCCCGCACTGCGGGCACGGCTCGCGCTCGAAGGCATGTTCGTGGGCTGAAAAGAGATGATGATCGATTTTTGACATGGGCCGCGCCTTGAAATCCAGATGGTCTGAATTCTACCAGCGCGGCACCGGACTGTCAGTGAATGACGCCGTCTGACTCATCAAACACCAGCTCTTCCATCTGCTGGTAGGCATTTTCACTGCCCGGTACGTTGAACAGCACCATCATGACCACCCACTTCAGGTCATCCAGCTCGATATCCGGCTTGTCCAACTCGAGCAGACGCTCGATACAGATCTCGCGAGTTTCGGCATTCAGCACCTGGGCCTGTTCCAGAAAGAGCAGGAAGCCGCGGCACTCGGTGCTGAGGCGTGCCAGCTCTTGCGGGGCATAGATACGCATCGAGCCTTGCGCGCTGGCGGTGACATAGACCTCCCGCTCGCTATCGTGCAGATTGGCCAGCCGCTCCAGCCAATCGAGCGCCTTGTCGATTTCGGCTTTATCGAAACCGGCCCGGCTCAGCTCGTCGGTGAGCTCATCCTGCTCGACCATCACATCTGCATCGCTGTGGATGTAGGTCTCGAAAAGGTACATCAATACATCAAACATGATTCGCCCTCCTCGCTCTGACGTATCCACCGGCTACCGCCATCACTGCACCGGCCAGCTCCAGCTCTACCAACCTGCCCAATACCACTTCGACAGGAAGCTGGGCCCGCTCGGCAACGGTATCCACGCTCGTGGTCTCATAATCTACGTTATCCAACAAATCGGCATAAGGCAATTCGCTATTATGCGGTTGCTCAGATGATGTAACCGACGGATGTGGCCGTGTGACCCACTCTGGCAGCTCTTCCACTATATCGGCCGCACTCAGCACAAGTTTGGCTTCCTGCTGAATTAATCTGTTGCACCCTATCGCCTGGGCATTTTGCGGGGCGCCAGGAACCGCAAACACGTCGCGCCCCTGCTCCAGCGCATAGCGGGCGGTGATCAGCGAACCGCTCTGCTCGGTCGCCTCCACCACCAGGGTTCCCAGCGACAGACCACTGATAATACGGTTGCGACGCGGAAAATGTTCAGCCAACGGCCCTTTGTCAGGCGCCAGCTCGGAGATAAGCAAACCACCCTTTTCCAGAATCTGGCCAGCCAGCCCCTGATGACGTTTGGGATAGAGGCTATCAAGACCCGAGCCCAGCACGGCGAGGGTGATACCGCCAGCAGCCAGCGCCTGCTGATGGCAGACGCCATCGATACCAAGCGCAAGGCCCGAGGTGATGGCCAACCCGCACCCAACCAGCTCGCTACAGAGACGGGAAGCATTATCCTTGCCTGCGTAGGTGGGATGGCGCGTCCCCACCATCGCCAGCTGAGGCAGTGACAAGGCGGCGAGATCACCACGACAGTAGAGCAATAAGGGGGCAGCGGGGATCTCCCGCAGCAAAGAGGGGTAAACCGGGTGATCTTGCGGAATAAGGACGTTGCCAGGCAAAGCGGCCCAAACCAGGCTCTGCTCGACAAGCGGCGAGGGCCAACGCAGTTGCTTGATCTGCTCTGACGATAGCCCCATGCCATGCAGTTGCGCTTCATCGCACTGGAACAGGGCATCAATGCTTCCCCCAACCCGCTCCAGCAGGCGGGTTGCGGTCACCGGACCGATACCGGTAACCGCATCAAGGGTTAACCAGAGCGCCAGACGCTCGTCGGGGTAGCTCACGTCAGAAGTGAGTGACCTGATAACCCGAACTCACCATGTCGTTACTCTGCATGATGAGGCCGTAACTCACCTTGTCATACACCTTGAACAACATGACGCGGGCAATCGCTTCGGAAGGCAGTGGTGCCTTGTTATTGCTGCTATAAAACACCTTGTTGTAGACCGACGAGAACTCCTTGTACTGCACATCGCCATTTTTGGTCACCAAGGCAGCACCGGGCCGCCTGACATCCAGCACATCCCCGGCGACCAGTTGATCACGGCCACCCCGATTGATCAGCACCACATCAAACTTGCCACCGCCTCGGGTCTTGTTCGGCAAGTCGATGATATAACCCGGTGTGATAGCGGGTGCCGCCTTCGGCGTGAAGACGGCGGGCATGTTCTCCTGAGCGGGCAGCGACATCACCTTGTCGCCCTGCAGCACCTCCCGCTGATTATGAGTCAGCGTCACTTCGGTCCGGTCACCATCAAGACGCGCAACGGCCCGTACCACACCGGCAAAGATGGCCTCCTGGCCAAGTTGTTCACCGGTTTCACGATCCTTGTAGACCACCCCTGGGTGATAGATGCCATACATCTGGCCCGGTGTCAGGGAGCCCTGTACATAGAGAGTGTCCCCCTCCAGCATGCCGATATGTTTCTGGTCCGAGCCCAGCAGATAAGGCAGGGTTTTCTGCTGCTGGCTGTCTGCCAGAATATGGTCGGTTTGCAAGAAGGGGCCGATCTCGCTGATGGGCAGGGTCGGAATGGGGTTGGCCTTGTTCTCGTAACGGGTTTTCGGACCGAGACGGATAACTTGCTTGCCCCCCTGCATCGCCTTGCCGAGCCGGGGTTCACCATTGACCCAGCTCAGGTGCAGCACATCACCGGGGTAGATCCAGTGAGGATTGGCAATCTGCGGATTGATGTTCCAGAGCCGGGGCCACAGCCAGGGCTCGGAGAGATACTTGCCGGAGATATCCCACAGGGTGTCGCCTTTTTGCACCACATAGCTTTCGGGATAGCCCGCTTTTAGCCTCAGCTGGTCGGCCAGAGCGGAGTGGCTCACGGTCACCAGCAGGCAGGCGAGGATGGTTTGCTTCAGATACATAACACTCCCTGTTACTTCTGCACGCAAAGTGTTGCTGTTTTTTGTCGGCGTAAATGACTAGAATTACGCCAATATTGACTGCATTTATACGAAACTAAAGAAAAAACTATGGCCATTCTAGATGTATTGCGTTTTCCCGATGAACGCCTGCGCACTGTCGCAGCCCCTGTCGAGACCTTTACACCCGAGTTACAACAGATTGTAGATGATATGTTCGAAACCATGTATGCGGAGGAAGGCATTGGCCTGGCCGCGACTCAGGTCGACGTTCATCAACGCATCATAGTGATCGATGTCTCTGAAAACCGTGAAGATCCTCTGGTATTGATCAATCCGGAGATCATCGAGCAGTGCGGCAGCACCGGCATCGAAGAGGGTTGCCTCTCCGTGCCCGGCAGTCGTGCTCTGGTGCCACGCGCCGAACAGGTCAAAATCCGCGCCCTGGATCGCAACGGCAAGCCGTTCGAGCTGGAAGCCGACGATCTGCTCGCCATCTGCATCCAGCATGAGATGGATCATCTGGTCGGCAAGCTGTTTGTGGATTACTTGTCCCCGCTCAAGCGCCAGCGCATTCGCCAGAAGCTGGAAAAGATGGCCCGTGAAGATCGCAAAGTCCTCTGAGGATCTGCCCCATTGAATAAGCTGAAACTGATTTTTGCCGGTACTCCCGACTTCGCCGCCCGTCACCTGGCGGCGTTGTTGTCTTCCGACCACGAGGTCGTTGCCGTCTATACCCAGCCGGACAAACCCGCCGGTCGTGGTCAGAAGCTCACTGCCAGCCCGGTCAAAGAGCTGGCCCTGACCCACAATCTGCCGGTCTATCAACCGGCAACCCTGCGCAAAGAAGAGGCGCAAGCCGAACTGGCTGCTCTGGGTGCCGACCTGATGGTGGTGGTGGCCTATGGCCTGATCCTGCCCAAGGTGGTACTCGATACCCCGCGGCTGGGCTGCATCAACGTCCATGGCTCCCTGTTGCCCCGCTGGCGCGGTGCCGCACCGATCCAGCGCTCTATCTGGGCGGGCGATGCCGAAACCGGCGTCACCATCATGCAGATGGATGTGGGACTGGATACCGGCGCCATGATCCGCAAGGTAAGCTGCCCCATCGCCGCCGACGAGACCTCCTCCAGCCTCTATGACAAGCTGGCCGAGCTGGGCCCGCAGGCACTGGTCGACACCATCAATGCCATGGCCGTCGGTGAAACCGCTGCCGAGGCGCAAGATGATGCCCAGGCCAACTACGCCGAAAAGCTCTCCAAGGAAGAGGCCCGCATCGACTGGTCGATGGAGGCTGTTGCCATCGAACGCTGCATCCGTTCGTTCAACCCCTGGCCCATCAGCTGGTTTGAAGTGGCTGACCAGACGATCAAGGTATGGCAAGCCGCAGTGGTGGACAGTGACCACGGCCAGCCCGCCGGCACCCTGCTCAAGGCCGACAAACAGGGGATCGACATCGCCACCGGCAAAGGGGTACTGCGCCTGCTGACCCTGCAACCGCCCGGCAAGAAGGCCATGTCCGTTTCGGATCTGCTCAACTCTCGCCGCGACTGGTTTGAACCCGGCACGCAATTGAATTGAACTGAATTGACACAAGCGGGGCCCAGGCCCCGACTTGCGCATCTAAGGTAACTCTATGAAAACACGTGCACAGGCCGCTCTCGTTATTCAACAGGTGCTGGATCAGGGTCAATCCCTCTCCGCTGTTCTGCCTGCTGCCCAGGAGAAGGTCGCGCCTCGCGATCGCGCTCTCCTGCAAGAACTCTGCTACGGCACCCTGCGCTGGCTGCCCCGCCTCGATGCGGCAGTCAACGAGATGATGGACAAGCCGCTCAAGAACAAGAGCCGCATTTTCCACTACCTGATCCTGGTCGGTCTCTATCAGCTCATCTACACCCGCATTCCGGCTCACGCCGCGGTGGCCGAGACCGTCAACGCCGTCAAACTGCTCAAGGGCACCTCCCTGCGTGGCCTCATCAACGGCGTGCTGCGCAACTTCCAGCGCAGCGCCGAAGTCATTCTGCTGCGCATCGACCGCGTCCCCAGCATTCGCCTCGGTCATCCGGAGTGGCTCACCAAGCGCCTGCGTCAGGCCTATCACGATGAGTGGGAATTCATCATGGAGGCCAACAACCAGCGCCCCCCCATGTGGATCCGCAACAATAGCCAGCGCCAGAGCCGCGATGCCATGCTGGCTCGCATGGCCGAAATCGGCATCAATGCCGTGGCCGGTGAAGAGGGCGAGGATTGCATCCTGCTGGAGCGTCCCTGTGACGTGACCAAGCTGCCCGGCTTCGAAGTGGGTGACTGCTCGGTACAGGATGGTGCCGCACAACAGGCTGCGGCACTGCTCGACCCGCAACCGGGCGAGTGGGTGCTGGATGCCTGCGCCGCCCCCGGCGGCAAGACCGCCCACCTGCTGGAGCGTCAACCCAAGCTGGCCGGCGTAGTCGCCGTCGATGCCGACGAGAACCGCCTCAAGCGGGTGCAGGAGAACCTGGATCGCATCGGCCTGAATGCCAAAGTGATCCACGGCGATGCCGCGGCACCGGAACAGTGGTGGCCGGAGGGTCAGTTCGATCGCATCCTGCTGGATGCCCCCTGCTCCGCCACCGGCGTGATCCGCCGCCATCCCGACATCAAGTGGCTGCGCCGGGATCAGGACATTCGCGAGCTGGCCGAACTGCAACGTCGTATTCTCAATGCCCTCTGGGGCAAGCTGAAGAGCGGCGGCACCCTGCTCTACGCCACCTGCTCCGTATTGCCGGAAGAGAACCGCGAGCAGATCCGCGCCTTCCTTGCGGCGACCAAAGATGCCAAATTGGTGCCATTGCACGAACAGGACACCCCGGACTGCCCGGGTCGCCAGTTCCTGCCGGGTGAAGCCGAGATGGATGGCTTCTACTACGCCAAACTGTTCAAGCTGTGAGTCTGGCCAGCTTCTCCCGGGGTAGCCGCCATGCTGGCGGCACGCCCCTTTACTGCATCAACGTGAGTAGACGTTCCCTATGAAGATCATCATTTTGGGAGCCGGCCAGGTCGGCGGCACCCTGGCCGAGAACCTGGCCGGGGAGAACAACGACATCACCATCGTCGATACCGACAGCGAACGGCTGCGCGAGCTGCAGGACAAGTTTGACCTGCGGGTGGTCAACGGTCACGGCGCCCACCCCAGGGTGCTGCGCGAAGCGGGGGCCCAGGATGCCGACATGCTGGTTGCCGTCACCAACAGTGACGAGACCAACATGATCGCCTGTCAGGTGGCCTACTCCCTGTTCAACACCCCGAACAAGGTGGCGCGGATCCGCTCGCCCGCCTATCTGACCGAGCGGGATCGTCTGTTCCTGCCGGAATCGGTGCCGGTGGATCACCTGATCGCGCCGGAACAGCTGGTGACCGACTATGTACGTCGCCTGATCGAGTATCCGGGTGCCCTGCAGGTGGTTGATTTTGCAGGTGGTCGTGTCGGTCTGGTCGCGGTCAAGGCCTACTACGGCGGCCCGCTGGTGGGCAATGCCCTCTCCACCCTGCGCGAGCACATGCCCAACATCGAGACTCGTGTAGCGGCCATCTTCCGTCAGGGCCGTCCGATCCGTCCGCAAGGCACCACCATCATCGAAGCGGATGACGAGGTCTTCTTCGTTGCCGCCGCGGGCCATATCCGCGCCGTGATGTCGGAGCTGCAGCGCCTCGAGAGCCCTTACCGCCGTATCATGATCGTCGGTGGCGGCAACATTGGCGCCGGCCTCGCCCGCCAGCTGGAGAAGCGTTACAGCGTCAAGCTGATCGAGCGCAACCAGAAGCGGGCGGAGCAGCTCTCCGAACTGCTGGAGAACACCATCGTCTTCTGCGGCGATGCGGCGGATCAGGAGTTGCTGGCAGAGGAGCACATCGATCAGATCGACGTCTTCATCGCCGTGACCAACGAGGACGAGGCCAACATCATGTCGGCGCTGCTCGCCAAGAAGATGGGCGCCAAGAAGACCATGGTGCTGATCCAGCGCGGCGCCTACGTCGATCTGGTGCAGGGTGGTTCCATCGATATCGCCATCTCGCCGCAGCAAGCCACCATCTCGGCGCTGTTGACCCACGTGCGCCGGGCCGATATCGCCAACGTCTACAGCCTGCGCCGCGGTGCGGCCGAGGCGATCGAGGCGATCGCCCACGGCGACGAGAACACCTCCAAGGTGGTCGGCAAGACGGTGGGCGAACTCAAGCTGCCGCCGGGCACCACCATCGGTGCCGTGGTACGCGGGGATGAGGTGCTTATCGCCCACGATCGCACCAAGATCCAGCAGGATGACCACGTGGTCATGTTCCTGGTGGACAAGAAGTACATCCCGGAAGTGGAGCGGCTGTTCCAGCCAAGCCCCTTCTTCCTGTAACGTCTTCATGCGCACAGGCTGTCAAACCAGACCCGGCTCAGCTCCTCCAAGGGGATGGTCCGGGTCTTTTGTTAATCAACGACCAGGTTATCGAACATGATCAAGCTGCGTCCCATTATCTTCACCCTGGGGCTGGTGCTCTCCAAGCTGGCGCTCTTCATGTGGCTGCCCACCTTGCTGGCACTGCTCACCGGGTCAGAGGGATTTGTCGAGTTTCTCAAGTCCGTGCTGATCACCCACGGCGCCGCCCTGCTCTGCCTCCACTACGGCCGCAAGGCGGAGTTTCATCTGGGGGTGCGGGAGATGTTCCTGCTCACCACCTCGGTCTGGGTGGTGGCCTGTGCCTTCGGCGCGCTGCCCTTTGTCTTCATCACCCACATCAACTTTACCGACGCCTACTTCGAGACCATGTCGGGAGTGACCACCACGGGCTCCACCGTGCTCTCCGGCCTCGACAACATGGCTCACAGCATCCTGTTGTGGCGATCCATCCTGCAGTGGCTGGGCGGGGTCGGCTTTATCGTGATGGCGGTTGCCGTACTGCCCTACCTCAACGTCGGCGGTATGAAGCTGTTCCAGACCGAGAGCTCGGACTGGTCAGACAAAAGCGCGCCGCGGGCCAAGACGGTGGCCAACAACATCGTTGTGGTCTATCTGGTGCTCTCCATGCTCTGCTTCATGGCCTACTGGGCCAGTGGCATGAACATGTTCGAGGCGATCAACCACGCCATGACCACCCTCAGTACCGGCGGTTACTCCACCTCCGATCAATCCATGTCCCACTTCTCCAACTCGGCACACTGGATTGGCACCCTGTTCATGTTCCTTGGCGGCCTGCCCTTCCTGCTCTATGTGCAGAGCCTCAACCACAGGGACTACAGCCTGTTCAAGGATGCCCAGGTGCGCGGCTTCTTCTGGCTGGTGGTGTGGGTCACCGCCATCATGACCCTCTATCTGTGGCAGCGGGATCTGTTCAGCTTTATGGATGCCCTGCGCATCAGCTGCTTCAACATCGTCTCGGTACTCACCACCACCGGCTTCGGTCTCGGTGACTTCGGCACCTGGGGCCCGCTCGCCAGCATCGTCTTCATCGTGCTGCTGGCACTCGGTGCCTGCTCAGGCTCCACTGCGGGTGGTCTGAAGATCTTCCGGGTACAGGTGGCGTTTGCCCTGTTCAGAAAGCAGATGCGTCAGCTGATGCACCCCTCCGCCGTATTCCCGCAGAAATACAACGGCCGGACGGTCAATGACGCCATCATCCGCTCGATGATCTCCTTCGTGCTGGCCTACTTCGCCATCATTCTGGTGATCGCCGCGCTGCTGGCCGCCATCGGGCTCGACCCCCTCACCTCCATCTCCAGCTCCATCACCGCCGTCGCCAACGTCGGCCCGGGCATGGGCCCGGTGGTTGGCCCCAGCACCAACTTTGCCAGCCTGCCGGAATCAGCCAAGTGGCTGTTGTCGTTTGGCATGCTGCTGGGACGGCTGGAGATCCTGACGGTCGCCGTGCTCTTCTTCCCCTCCTTCTGGCGCCAGTAACCCCTTACTGCATGTCAGCAAAAAGCCGCCGCGTTCACCCGCTGCGGCTTTTTTATCTCAAGCATTCTCACGACTTTGCTCAGCGCTTATCAGCCCACTCATCACCCATTGCCGGATGGCCTGAACGACCTCACCTAGATGGCCAGAGCGGATCACAAGCATAAAAAAACGGACCCAAACCAGAGGTTTGGGTCCGTTTATCAGTGAACCGTCAGCAGCCGCGAGGGCTACCGAGACTCAGCGCATGGCATTAACCACGGCCGGAGCGCTTGCGGTCCATCTCGGTCAGCAATTTCTTGCGGATACGGATGTTCTTCGGAGTCACTTCTACCAGTTCATCGTTGTCGATGAACTCGAGAGCCTGTTCCAGAGTCATGCGGATCGGCGGAGTCAGCACTTGGGCTTCGTCGGTACCGGAGGCACGCATGTTGGTCAGCTGTTTGCCCTTCAGGCAGTTAACAGTCAGGTCGTTGGAACGGGAGTGAATACCGATCACCTGGCCTTCGTACACTTCGGTCGCGTGACCGATGAACAGACGACCGCGGTCTTGCAGACCGAACAGGGCGTAAGTCAGGGCCTTACCGGTTGCGTTGGAGATCAGCACGCCGTTCTGACGCTCGCCGATGCTGCCACCCTTGTGCGGACCGTAATGGTCGAAGGTGTGGTACAGCAGACCGGTACCGGAGGTCATGGTCATGAACTCGGTCTGGAAACCAATCAGGCCACGGCTCGGGATCATGAAGTCAAGACGGACACGACCCTTGCCATCCGGCGTCATGTTGGTCATTTCGCCTTTACGCAGACCCAGTTGCTCCATCACGGAACCCTGGTGCGCTTCTTCAACGTCCACGGTTACGGTTTCGAACGGTTCTTGCAGAACGCCATCAACGGTACGCAGGATTACTTCCGGACGAGACACAGCCAGTTCGTAACCTTCGCGACGCATGTTTTCGATCAGGATGGAGAGGTGCAGCTCACCACGACCGGATACGCGGAATTTGTCCGGATCATCAGTCTCTTCCACGCGCAGGGCCACGTTGTGGACCAGCTCCTGGTTCAGACGCTCCAGAATGTTACGGGAGGTCACGAACTTGCCTTCTTTACCGGCGAACGGTGAGGTGTTGACCTGGAAGGTCATGTTCACGGTCGGCTCGTCAACGGAGAGCGGCGGCAGGGCTTCAACGGCACCGTTGTCACAGATGGTGTCGGAGATTTTCAGCTCGCCCAGACCGGTGATGGCGATGATGTCACCCGCTTGCGCGTCGGTAACTTCAGTACGGGACAGGCCCAGGTAACCCAGCACCTGGCCGACTTTACCGTTACGGGTTTTGCCGTCAGCACCAACGATGGTGACTTGCTGGTTGGTCTTGACGCGACCACGGGTGATACGGCCGATACCGATAACGCCGACGTAGGAGTTGTAGTCCAGCTGGGAAATCTGCATCTGGAAACCACCGTCGGCATCCGCCGCCGGGGCTTCTACGTTGTCAACGATAGCCTGGAACAGCGGCTCCATGTTCTCGGACTCGACGTCCTGATCCATGGTGGCCCAACCGTTCAGTGCAGAGGCGTAAACAACTTTGAAATCCAGCTGTTCGTCAGTCGCGCCCAGGTTGTCGAACAGGTCGAATACCTGATCCATTACCCAGTCAGGACGAGCACCCGGACGGTCAATCTTGTTGATGACCACGATCGGCTTCAGACCCTGAGCGAACGCTTTCTGGGTCACGAAACGGGTTTGCGGCATCGGGCCATCTACGGCGTCAACCAGCAGCAGCACGGAGTCAACCATGGACAGTACGCGCTCAACTTCACCACCGAAGTCGGCGTGACCCGGGGTATCAACGATGTTGATGCGGTAGTCGTTCCAGCGGATCGCAGTGTTCTTGGCGAGAATGGTGATGCCACGTTCCCGTTCCAGATCATTGGAGTCCATGATCCGTTCCTGACCTTCGCTGGTGCGATCCAGAGTACCGGATTGCTGCAGCAGCTTATCAACCAGAGTCGTTTTGCCGTGGTCAACGTGCGCAATAATCGCAATATTGCGTAAATTCTCTAACATTCTCGCCTCAAATCACCGGGTAAAATTGGGCGCTAATTGTACTCTCGCCTTTGTGATCTGCCTAGCAGAATTGCAGTTCATTCGCGCACAACAACGGATCTGGATCATAGACCTCCCTGACAAACCCTGCTTAGATGGGCGGTGGCCGTATTTTGCGCACCATTACAGCGCACCAAAACGATCCACCACTGCACTAAATTGATGCAACACGAGTCGAGAACGCCTGATTTTGGGGAGCCTCATCAGCGGGATTGCCCTGAAATCAAGCTGTCACAAACTTGGCACGATACTGGCTTATGTGAATGTGACGACGCATTCACCCAGAGAGTTTTAACACCGGAGGTTACTTAGCATGTCAGCCCAGAACGTATTGGCCCTGATCCAGGAACACGAAGTCAAGTTTGTTGATCTGCGCTTTACCGACACCAAGGGTAAAGAGCAGCATGTATCCATCCCTGCTCACCAGGTTGATGAAGATTTCTTCGAAGACGGCAAGATGTTCGATGGTTCCTCCATCGGTGGCTGGAAAGGCATCAACGAATCCGACATGGTACTGATGCCGGACGCAGCCTCCGCCAAACTGGACCCGTTCACCGAAGAGACCACGCTGAACATCGTGTGTGACGTGCTGGAGCCTGCCACCATGCAGGGTTACGACCGCGATCCGCGCTCCATCGCCAAGCGTGCAGAAGATTTCCTGAAGTCCAGCGGCATCGCTGACACCGTGCTGTTCGGGCCGGAGCCGGAATTCTTCATGTTCGACAACATCACTTTCTCCAACACCATGGGCCACAGCTTCGTGAAAATCGAATCTGAAGAAGCCGCATGGAACTCCGGCACTGCCTATGAGCATGGCAACAAGGGTCACCGTCCGTTCGTGAAAGGCGGTTACTTCCCGGTTGCGCCGGTCGACTCCTCCCAGGATATCCGCGCCGCCATGTGTCTGGTGCTGGAAGAGATGGGCCAGGTCGTTGAAGCTCACCACCACGAAGTGGCTACTGCCGGTCAGAACGAGATCGCCACCCGCTTCAACACTCTTACGCTGAAAGCGGACGAAGTGCAGGTACTGAAGTACGTGATCCACAACGTGGCCCACGCCTACAACAAGACTGTCACCTTCATGCCGAAACCCATGTTCGGTGACAACGGCTCCGGCATGCACTGCCACCAGTCTCTGGCCAAGAACGGCGTCAACCTGTTCGCTGGCGACCTGTATGGCGGCCTGTCCGAAATGGCTCTGCACTACATCGGCGGTATCATCAAGCACGCCAAGGCCATCAACGCCTTCGCCAACCCGACCACCAACTCCTACAAGCGTCTGGTTCCGGGTTATGAAGCACCGGTCATGCTGGCCTACTCTGCCCGCAACCGCTCTGCCTCCATCCGTATCCCGGTGGTACCGAGTCCGAAAGCCCGTCGTATCGAAGTACGCTTCCCTGATCCGGCAGCCAACCCGTACCTAGCCTTCGCTGCCCAGCTGATGGCCGGTCTGGACGGTATCATCAACAAGATCCATCCGGGCGATGCCATGGACAAGAACTTGTATGACCTGCCGCCGGAAGAAGCCGCAGAAGTGCCAACCGTTGCCGGTTCTCTGGACGAAGCGCTGTCCGCACTGGATGCAGACCGCGAGTTCCTGACTCGTGGTGGCGTGTTCAGCGATGACTTCATCAACTCCTATCTGGAACTGAAACAGCAGGATGTTGACCGTGTGCGCATGACCCCGCACCCGCTGGAGTTCGAACTGTACTACTCCGTCTAAGTCGGAACAGACTGCCCGTTTAAATCCGGTCAGCTTGCTTAATCGTGACAAAACCCGCCATCTGGCGGGTTTTTTCTCTGATAGGATTAAGCAAGATACCGTCAAGGAGAGATGGATGAACAACAAGCATGGCATAGGGGTGCTCACCCTCCTGTTGCTGACCTCATTCAGTGCCGATGCGGCCAAGGTTTACTCCTGGGTCGATGGCAATGGCGTCACCCACTACACGGATGCACCGCCTCCGGGCAAGAAGGCCAGGGAGGTCGATCTGCGGGTCGCACCGCTCATCAGCGGCTCACCCAACTCGGTACAGGTCGATAACTTCAACAGCCTGACCGGTGTCGACGCCAACAAGAAGAAAGAAGCCGCCAAACTGGTGATCGAACTACTCTCCCCGGAACAGGGCAGCACCTTGCGCGATAACACCGGCAACATCGTCTTTCAGGGCCAGATCAGCCCCAAACCGCCAACCCAGTATGATGTGCGCCTGACTCTGGATGGCAAAGCCGCCCCCATCGTCAGCAACAGTCTGTCGATCCGCGTCGAAAACGTCGATCGCGGCGCCCATGAAGCCCAGCTCGAGCTGCTCGCCAAAGACGGTACGATCCTTGCTAAATCTAGTGCAGTCACCTTTTACCTGCATAGAGCAAGCGTGACGCCGCCTCCCAAACCCACCCCCAAAGCGGACTAGGGGTGATATAGCGCACCGATGCGGGTAAACTCCATGCACCATATCGGTGCATAACAGGTGTGTAGCACCGTTTTAGGGAGAAACCTGTGCCAACCCGCTCGGACAACGCCAAAACACTCTTGGATAATTTGCTGACCGCCGTGATCCTGATGGATGAGCGGCTCTGCATCCAATTCGTCAACCCGGCGGCTGAACAGCTGCTCTCCCTCAGTGAGCGGCGGCTGATCGGTATCGAACTGCCCCATCTGCTGGAACATATCTCCCTCGACCTGCAACGACTGAAACAGTGCCTCATTTCAGGGCAGGGCTTTACCGACAGCGAAGTGACCCTGGTGGTGGAAGGAGAACCGCGACTGGTGGAACTGAGCGCCACCCCCATGGCCGACCACGAACAGCGTCTGCTGGTCGTGGAGCTGCGCAAGATCGACCAGCAGAAGAAGATCAGTCAGGAGCAGCAGCAGCATGCCCAGCAGCTGGCAGCCAAGGAGCTGGTGCGCGGCCTGGCCCACGAGATCAAGAACCCCCTCGGTGGCCTGCGCGGCGCGGCCCAACTGCTGCAAAAAGAGCTGCCAGACCCGGCCCTGCGCGAATATACCGGCATCATCATCGAACAGGCCGACCGGCTGCGGGTACTGGTCGATCGGCTGCTCGGCCCCCAGCGCCCCGGCCGCCACCAGATGCACAATGTCCATTCGGTGCTGGAGCAGGTACGCCGCTTGGTGGAGCTGGAGCTACCGCCCTCTGTTCGCATCGAGCGAGATTACGACCCCAGCATCCCCGAATTCGAGATGGAGCCGGATCAGCTGCAGCAGGCGTTTCTCAACATTGTGCGCAACGCCGCCGAAGCGCTGGGGGATCAGACCGGGCTTATCCGTATCAAGACCCGCACCGCGTTCCAGATCACCATCCACGGCCAGCGTTACCGGCTGGCGGCGGAGATCAAGATCATCGACAACGGCCCCGGCATTCCCGATGCCATCCGCGACACCCTGTTCTACCCGATGATCACCGGCAAGGAGGGGGGCACAGGGCTCGGCCTCTCCATCGCCCAGAACCTGATCGACCAGCACAAGGGGCGGATTGACTGCATCAGCTGGCCGGGTCACACCGAATTCACCATTTTTCTACCGCTTCGCAAGTAAGGGAACCCCATGACCGCCAAAGTGTGGATCGTCGATGACGACAGTTCTATCCGCTGGGTGCTGGAGCGCACTCTCGGCAGCGAAGGCTTCAACTGCGAGAGCTTTGCCGATGGCGAAGCGCTGCTGCACGCCCTTGAGATGCGCTCGCCCGATGTCATCCTCTCCGATATCCGGATGCCCGGTATCGACGGCCTGAGCCTGCTGGAGCAGATCCACCGCCGTCAGGCCGATCTGCCCATCATCATCATGACTGCCCACTCAGATCTCGACAGCGCGGTCAACGCCTACCAGCGTGGTGCCTTCGAGTACCTGCCCAAGCCGTTCGATATCGACGAAGCGGTGACCCTGGTGCGCCGCGCCGAGAATCACCTCAAGGAGCAGCGCACCAAGCGCAAGGCTCGCCAGCAGGAGGCCACCGCCACCCCGGAGATCATCGGTGAAGCACCGGCAATGCAGGAGGTATTCCGTGCCATCGGCCGCCTGTCGCGCTCCAGCATCTCGGTACTGATCAACGGCCAGAGCGGTACCGGCAAGGAGCTGGTCGCCCATGCGCTGCACAAGCACAGCCCGCGCGCCCACAAGAACTTCATCGCCCTCAACATGGCGGCCATCCCCAAAGATCTCATTGAATCTGAGCTGTTCGGTCACGAGAAAGGGGCTTTCACCGGCGCCAACAACATCCGTCACGGCCGCTTCGAGCAGGCCGACGGCGGCACCCTGTTCCTCGACGAGATCGGCGACATGCCGCTGGATGTGCAGACCCGGCTGCTGCGGGTATTGGCCGATGGCCAGTTCTACCGGGTCGGTGGCCACCAGCCAGTGCAGGTGGATGTGCGGATCATCGCCGCCACCCACCAGAATCTGGAGAAACGGGTCGCCGATGGCGAGTTTCGCGAGGATCTGTTCCACCGCCTCAACGTCATCCGCATCCACATCCCCGCCCTCAAAGAGCGCCGTGAGGATATCCCTCAGCTAGCCCGCCACTTCCTGCTGCGCGCCGCCAAGGAGCTGAACGTTGAGGCGAAAAGCCTGCACCCCGATACCCAGGCCTATATCAGCCGCCTACCCTGGCCGGGCAACGTGCGCCAGCTGGAGAACGTCTGCCGCTGGCTTACCGTCATGGCGTCCGGTCAGGAAGTGCTGGTCGGCGACCTGCCTGCCGAGCTGCTTACCCCCATCACCAACAGTGCCGAACCCGGTCAACCGGCGATGCCCGGCTGCTGGCAGCAGCAGTTGCAGGAGTGGGTGGCCAGCAAACTGGCGCTGGGCGAGATCGATATCCTGGCCGATGCCATGCCCCAGTTCGAGCGGATCATGCTGGAGACGGCGCTGGAACACACCCACGGCCACAAACAGGAGGCGGCACGCCTGCTTGGTTGGGGTCGCAACACCCTGACCCGCAAGCTGAAGGAACTAGATCTCTCCTGAGTCCCCGGGAAAAACGATTCCCATCACGCCCTGACAAATCACTGCCCGCAAGCACCCCGTTTAACCGTAAACGGGGTATCTTTTTTGAAAGCCCCGCCTAGAATGGCAGGCTTTCAAACCTGACTCGACGAGGGCGCCAACCATGATTGACAGATCTCTCCCCCTGACCGACCTGCACCGCCATCTGGACGGCAACATCCGCCCGCAAACCATCCTCGAGCTGGGTCGCCAACACAATATCCAGCTGCCAGCTTTTGAGCTGGGAGCGCTGCGCCCCCACGTCCAGATCGTCGATAACGAACCGAGCCTGGTCGCCTTCCTGAAGAAACTGGATTGGGGTGTGGCGGTGCTGGCCGACTATGACGCCTGCCGCCGGGTCGCCTACGAGAACGTGGAAGATCTGCTGCGCGCCGGTATCGACTATGCCGAGCTGCGTTTCAGCCCGGCCTACATGGCGATGGCCCACAAGCTGCACCCGCAGGGCGTGGTGGAAGCCATTATCGACGGCGTGGCCGCTGGCAGCCGCGACTTCAGTATCAAGGCCAACCTGATCGGCATCATGAGCCGCACCTTCGGCACCGAGCAGTGCAATCAGGAGCTGGCCGCCTGCCTGGCCCACCGCGACAAGCTGGTCGCCATCGATCTGGCCGGTGACGAGCTGGGTTTCCCGGGCACCCTCTTTACCGACCACTTCCGCAAGGTGCGCGATGCGGGCATGCACGTCACCGTACACGCCGGTGAAGCCGCTGGCCCCGAGAGCATGTGGCAAGCCATTCGCGAGCTGGGTGCCGAGCGTATTGGCCACGGCGTCAAAGCGATTCAGGATCCGGCTCTGATGGCCTATCTGGCCGAACACCGCATCGGCATCGAGTCCTGCCTCACCTCCAACATCCAGACCACCACGGTAACGAGCCTGACCGACCACC
Organism: Aeromonas sp. QDB11; assembly: GCF_027705265.1. NCBI lineage: Bacteria > Pseudomonadati > Pseudomonadota > Gammaproteobacteria > Aeromonadales > Aeromonadaceae > Aeromonas > Aeromonas sp. QDB11. Next base: position 112,522 of record NZ_JAPDBM010000001.1, read on the forward strand.
CAATCCGCCAGTTGCTGGCTGCCGGGGTGCTGGCCTGCCTCAACACCGACGATCCGGCGGTGGAAGGCATCGACCTGCCCCACGAATATGAGGTGGCCGCTCCGGCCGCTGGCATGACGTCGAGCGAAATCCGCACTGCCCAGCAGAACGGCCTGACCCTCGCCTTCCTGAGTGATAGCGATAAAGCAGCGCTGAGCGCCCGCGCCGCCAGCCGCTGATCCACACCGGCACTGCAAATAACAACGGCCCACTTCGGTGGGCCGTTTGCTTTGCAGACTTCTGATGATGGGTAAGCACTGGGCCAGCAGGCAGATAGCAGAAGGCCCAAACCATGTTTGGGCCTTTTGCTGATGGCGGTGCAGGGGAAACTACTCCCGCTCCTTGTCGCGCTCCAGCGCGCGCTCCACCAGCGGCTCGGGCAGACTCTTGGTCACCTCCACCCCCAGCTCGCGGAAACGCTCGACCTGCGCAATCAGGTTGCCACGGCCGTTGACCAGTCGCCCCATCGCCTTGTCGTAACTCTCCTGCGCCTTGTGCAGGCTGCCCCCCATCTGCTGCATCTCCTCGACAAACAGCCGCAGCTTTTCGTAGAGACGACCGGCCCGCTCGGCAATCTGGCGGGCATTCTGGTTCTGCCGCTCGTAGCGCCACAGGTTCTCGATGGTGCGCAGCGCCACCATCAGGTTGGTGGGGCTGACCAGCAGGATGTTGTTGTCGAGACCGTAACGCACCAGCGAGGGATCGGCTTCCATCGCGGTGAGGAAGGCGGGCTCCACCGCTACAAACATCAGCACATAGTCGAGAGTGCGCACCCCGGGCAACTGCTGGTAATCCTTGCGGCCCAGCTCGCGGATATGGTTGCGCACCGAGGCGACGTGCTCCTTGAGTGCCACCGCCTTCTCCAGCTCGTCATCGGCGTTGTACCAGCGCTCGTAGGCGGTCAGCGACACCTTGGCGTCGATGATGATGTCTTTCTCTTGTGGCAGATGGACGATCACATCGGGCTGGTAGCGCTTGCCCTTCTCCACCTCGATATTGACCTGGGTGTGGTACTCGTGACCCTCGCGCAGGCCGCATTCGCTGAGGATCCGCGCCAACACCACCTCACCCCAGTTGCCCTGCTGCTTGCTGTCACCCTTGAGGGCGCGGGTCAGTGCCGCCGCCTCTTCGGTCATGCGGGCATTGAGCTCGGCGAGGCGCTCCAGCTCGAACTTGAGGCTGTGGCGTTGGGCCGTCTCCTGGGCGTGAGTCTCACCCACCTGACGGCGAAAGCCCTCGAGCTGCTCTTTGAGCGGGGTGAGCAACAGATCGAGGCTGTTCTGGTTCAATTCGCGGAAGTTGCCGGAGTTTTGCTCGAAGATCCGGTTGGCAAGGTTCTCGAACTGCTGGCTGAGGCGCTGCTCCGCCTCCTGTTGCAGTTGCAGCTTCTCGGCGGCGGCCAACCGTTCGCTGCGCAGGGTCGCTTCCGCATCCTTGAGGCGGGCAGTGAGCTTGATGAGCAGGGTCTGCTGCTGATCCAGCTTCTGCTGGCCCTGCATCCGCTCATCCTGCAACTCGTCGAAGCGATCCTGCAGCGCCTGATAACGCTCCTGCGCCAGCATCAGCTCCTGAGCCTGCGCCGTGGCGGCTCGCCGCCCGATCAGCCAGCCCAGTCCGAGGGCCAGCACGGCGGCGGGCAGCAAGATCCCCCAGAGCCCGGGGTCGATCATTTGCGGCTCCGTTGGCGCAGGAACAGCTCGAGATAACGGTTAACCAGAATCCAGATCACCACGTAGATGAGATAGGCGGCCAGCACCACCCACTTGTGGGTGTTGACGCCGGTGTCGAGCTCGGCAAACTCGATATCCTTGATGCGGCAGTAGGCCCACATCAGCAGGGGAAAGACATAGAGCAGGGACGCACGCCAGAGAAATAACCACATATGTTTTCATTCAACCACGTAAAAAGACCCGCCTAGCTTACACAAGGGCAACTGCGCTTGCGATCCTGACGGCCGCTATTCTCTGGCCTGCTTCCCGAAACTTCGATAAAATTAACCCCTAATAGGTATCAGGGGCGAGCATGACTCACTATTTCCTCCGTTGGCTGACACAAGGTTGGCAAGCTTCCCGCAAGCCCGCCGTGGTTTGCCATGAAGCGCGCCCGCCGTGGGCCATCGAGGAGTCCCAGTACCTCTCCCTCTGCACCCGCTGTGGCGAGTGTTTCAAGGCCTGCCCGCGCGGTCTGCTCAAACCGGCCACCCAGGAGGAGTACGAGGGGAGCCCCATCGCTGGCACCCCGGTACTCGATCTCGCCTGCGGCCAGTGCAGCTACTGCGGCAGCTGCGCCAGAGCCTGTCCCACCGGCGCCCTCGACCTGCAACTGGGTCGACAGGTGCAGACCCGGGTGCAGATTGAAGAGAGCTGTCAGGCACGGCAGGGCTTCTACTGCCTGCTCTGTGAAGATGCCTGCCCGCAACAGGCGATCAAGGCCACGGCCGACGGCATCAACGTCAATATGGATGCCTGCAATGGCTGCGGTGCCTGCGGCCTCGCCTGCCTGCACGGCGCCATCACCCTGATCCGCCAGCCGGGCAGTCGCTAAAAACCATCTGCGTACAAAAGCAGAAGGGGCCATCAGGCCCCTTTCACATCTTGTTCGCTATCCCGCGCCCCGTCAGGCCATGGTCACAATCGTCTCTTGCTCGATACCCAGCAGGTGGCAGAGACGGTTGGGATCGCGCACCGCATCGGCCAGGGTGTACTCGCCCAGCACTTCGAGGAAGGCGTTCATAGCGCGGCGCAGAATGCCCTGAATGCGGCAGCCGCCGGAGAGTCGGCAGTTCTCGCGCTTGCAATCGACCGGACAGAGCACATGCTCCATGTCCATCACCACATCCCTCAGGTTGATAGAGACCGCAGAGCGACCGAGGCGGATGCCACCGTGCTTGCCGCGTACCGTCTCGATGTACCCCTTGATGCCAAGCTGGTGCACAATTTTGACCACGTGGTTGCGAGAGATGCCGAAGGTATCGGCCACTTCGGTAATGGTCGACAGACGATCCCCCGGCTGAACCGCCAGGAAGGTCAGGGTACGCAGGGCGTAGTCGGTAAATCGTGTCAGTTGCATGGTCGCACTTGCCTCTTACTACAAGCCAGGAATCAGGACGACAACGTTGAGCTAAGAGGCAGGAGACAACCGGTTTGCCTCTGTTTGCTCATTGGTGCGCCAGAGGGGGGGCCTGTCTCTTAATCTGAGTTGCGGAGTGACAGGTTAAGAGCAGCACAACCGGGTGTCGATGAAGATGCACATAAATCGACACTTTCTTTGATTGATCGCAAACTTGCCGGGTTAGCCCGGCGTTTACCCGCTTTATGGCGGGTAAATCTCCCGAACAGTCCCCCTCACCAAGCCCTTTCGACCAGCCGCCATATGGCCCGCGAACCGCCCCTCAATCGACCGGCAGATAGGTGGTTCAGTGAGGCTGTTTCAGCCAGTTTTTCAGCGCGACCGAGGGGATGGAGCTCTCGGAGGCGACGGCAAACGCGCCCCAGTCCACCGCGCACTGCAACGCATCCTTGATGGCCATGCCCCGCGCCAGACCGTGGATCAATCCGCCGGCGAAGGCATCCCCCGCCCCCGTGGTATCGACCACCGAGACCGGCCGGGCGGCGACCCGGATCTGCTCCTCACCGTGGATGGCGACCGCCCCCGCCTTGCCCTCGGTCAGCACCAGCCACTCGAGCTGCTCCCCCGCCAGCTGGCGGGCATGTTGCCAGGGGTCGCTCACCTCGCCGAGGTCGGAGCGGGAGGCCACCAACACATGGCAGGGACGGCGCGCTTGGCCGCCCTTGGGATACTGAGCTACCACGAAACTCTTGCCGAGCATCTGGCGCATGTAGCTGATGATGGCGGTGCCGGGATAGTTCACATAGAGGCAATCTACCCCCTCCAGCGGCAGATCGCCGGGCAGATCGGGACGCCGCGGGCGGCGCAGTATGGTGCGCTCGCCGGTGGAGTCCACCAGAATAAGCAGCTCGCCGGTCTCGCCGCCAAAGCGCTCCACATGGCTGCAATCCAGCCCGTAACCGGCCGCCTGCTCCAGCAGCCAGTCGCCGGTCTCATCCAGCCCGATGCGGGAGGCGATGGTCACCTCATGGCCCGCCCACACCAACCCGATGCCGGTGTTGGCAGCGCCACCTCCCAGCCTGCGCCCCTGATCCACATATTGCAGCCGGGCTCCGGCAACCAAGGGTTCGGAGAGGGAGAGCACATGATCACAGTTGAGATTGGCAAGCAGCAGAATGCGGGACATAGAGACCTCGGACGATGGAGATAGCCCAAAAGAGACAGGCTGAACCCCGAGTAGAGCCCAGCCTGACAGAAGAGACAACCAGCAGCGATCGGGAATCCGATCGGGATCAATAGATGGGCAGTTCCACCCCGGCCAGCAGCTCGTCGATACGCGCCTGACTCGGCTGCTGCATCACGCTCTGGATCACCTCCTTGGTGAGGTGGGGCGAGAAGGAGCTGATGAAGTCATACATGTAGTTCTGCAGCAGTATGCTCTTGCTGAAACAGATCTGCGCCGGACAGGGCTTGAACAGGTGCTCCAGATTGATGGAGACCAGCCCGGGGGCATCGGTGTCGTTGGCGACCAGTGAGGAGATGATGCCGATACCAAAGCCCAGCTCCACGTAGCGCTTGATCACGCCGGCATCCATCACCGTCATGTAGTAGCTCGGGGTGAGACCTGCCGCTTGAAACACCTCGTCCTGTACCTGACGACCGGTGGCGCCACTCTCGTAGCTGAGGATCGGGTAGTGGCAGAGTTGCTCCAGCGTTGGCTTCTTCACCTTGGCCAGCGGGTGATCCTGCGGCACCACCAGCGAGAGAGTCCAGAGGTAGGCGGGCAACGCGATCAGCTCCTTGTCGAAGCCAATCTCGTGGGCAACGATGGAGAAATCGGAGTAACCCTTGCTGATCTGCTCCTTGCTCGCCGACATCACCGGATGGAGGTGGAACGAGATCTTGGGATACTTCTTGGTGAAGTAGGTGACCGACTTGGGCAGCAGGTAGCGGGCGATGGTGTGGGTGGTGTGAATATTGAGGGTGCCCACGGTCGGGTCCAGATACTCGCGGGAGATCGCCTTGATCTTGCTCTCGATGTTGAGCATCGCCTCGGCACACTTGATGATCTCTTCCCCCACCGGCGTGATGCGGTGCAGATGCTTGCCACGGCGCTCGAAAATCCGCACCCCCAGCTCGCTCTCCAGCAGGCCAATCTGTTTGCTGACCCCCGGCTGACTGGTGAACAGCGCATCGGAAGCCACGGACACATTGAGGTTGTGGTCCCGGATCGCGATCAAATACTTCAATTGCTGTAGTTTCAAGGCGTCACACTCTCACACTGGTTTGGCTCAGACAGGTTTGGCTCAGGCCGGGACGGCAATCAAGCCAGACAAACAGGCCGCCACATGGGCGGCCAGTGTACCATCCGATCCCGACATCTCAGCGCTTGATCCTTCATTTTGCTACAAAATCTAGCATCCGAAGGGGTGGCTGACAAACCGGGCTCAGGCCGCGCCAGCCCGCAGCGGCAGGATCCCCAGAAACTGCAGCAGCCACTGCATCATGGTCGCCGAATCCACCTCCCCCTCCAGCGAGGAGAGGCTGCTCTGGTAGCGTTCGTCGGGCAACAGGCCACGGCGCCGCTCGATCAGCGCCCGGTTGTACTCCACCGAGAACTCCGGATGCCCCTGAATGGCGACGATGTGATCCCCCTGCAAAAACATGAAGTTGGGGCAAAAATCATTGCCCGCCAGCCGGGTCGCCCCCGGTGGCAGCAGGGCCACCTGATCCTGATGGCTGGCCAGAATGCGGATCTGATCCCGCGCCGGCGCCATCCAGGGCGCATCCGCCAGCATAGGGTGAACCGCCACTCCCAGCCCCCACCCCTTGGTGGACTTCACCACCTCACCACCCAGCGCTTGGGCGATCACCTGATGACCGAAACAGATCCCGGCCAGCTTGACGTCGGCATCGTGTGCCTGGCGGATCCAGGCTCGCAACGCCTGAATCCAGGGGATATCGCTGTAAGCATCGTGGCGTGAGCCGGTGATAAGCCAGGCATCGCACTCGTGCAGATCATCCGGCAATTCCCCATCAAGAGCCGACCAGACCCGAAATTCCAGTTCGGGGGCCAGGGCCGCGAAGCCCCTGATAAACATCTCGGAGTAAACGGGGCCAAAACGATCCGCCAGATCGGGATCGAGCCGGTCACAATCGAGAATTCCCAATCGCATCTGTTGTTCCTTTACAGAGTTCGCCCCCGCCAATCAACGATCGGCGGGGGCAAGAGGTTAGGCCATGAACACGCGCCAGCGCGTCACTTCATGGTCGGCATGGAGAACTCGGCACCACTGCGCAGGCTCTGGGGCCAGCGCGCCGTGACCGTCTTCATCCGGGTATAGAAACGAACCCCGTCCGGCCCGTGCATGTTGAGCGGCCCGAAGATGGAGCGCTTCCAGCCGCCAAAGCTGTGAAACGCCATCGGCACCGGAATGGGGACGTTCACCCCTACCATACCGACCTGCACCCGCGCCGTGAAGTCCCGCGCGGTGTCGCCATCGCAGGTAAATATGGCGGTGCCGTTGCCGTACTCGTGTTCGTTGATGAGCCGCAGCGCCGTCTCGTAGTCCGGCACCCGCACGATGGAGAGCACAGGGCCGAAGATCTCCTCGCGGTAGATACGCATCTCGGGCGTCACCTCGTCAAACAGGCAGCCACCGATGAAGTAACCCTCCTCATGGTTCAGGGTGCGGCCATCGACTCTCAACGTTGCCCCTTCGGCTACCCCCTGATCCACGTAGCCGCGCACCTTGGCCAGATGCTCCCGGCTGATCAGCGGCCCCATCTCGTTCTCTGGGCTCTGGCCCAGCCCCGGGCCCACCCGCAGTTTTTCCACCAGCGGCGTCAGCTTGGCCACCAGCGCATCGGCGGTCTCGTCACCCACCACCACCGCCACCGAAATGGCCATACAGCGCTCGCCAGCGGCACCATAAGCGGCCCCCATCAGGGCGGAGACCGCCTGATCGAGATCCGCATCCGGCATCACCACCATGTGGTTCTTGGCGCCGCCCAACGCCTGCACCCGCTTGCCGTGGGCAGAGGCGGTGGCATAGATGTACTGGGCGATGGGGGTAGAGCCGACAAACGACACAGCACCGACCCGCGGATCGGTCAGCAGCACATCCACCACCTCCTTGTCACCGTTCACCACGTTGAGCACGCCGTCAGGCAGACCAGCCTCCTTGAGCAGCTCGGCCATCCGCAGCGAGAGAGAGGGATCCTTCTCGGAGGGTTTGAGAATAAAGGTATTGCCGCAGGCGATGGCAACCGGGAACATCCAGAGCGGCACCATGGCCGGGAAGTTGAACGGCGTAATACCGGCGCAAACCCCGACCGGCTGCATCATCGAGTAGCTGTCTACCCCGCGGCCGACGTTGAGGGAGTGCTCCCCCTTGAGCAGATGGGGAATACCGCAGGCAAACTCCACCACTTCCAGCCCGCGGGTCAGCTCACCCTGCGCATCGGAGAAAACCTTGCCGTGCTCGCGGCTGATGAGCTGGGCCAGCTCGTCCCTGTGCTGCTCCATCAACTCCTTGAAGCGGAAAAAGACCCGGGCCCGCACCAGCGGCGGGGTTTGCGACCAGTCGGCAAAGGCCCGCTCGGCGATGGCTATCGCCTCCTGACACTCGGCGGCGCAGGAAAGCCCGACGCTCCCCTGCTGCTTGCCGCAGGCGGGATTGAAGATGGCACCTTGCCGCTCGCTACGACTCTCCTGCAGCTGGCCGTTGATGAAGTTGCTGACCCTGTATGTCATGTATCCTCCGTGATGACTGATGTCGTGGTAGCGCAGCGCTCGTCAACACGAGGCAACGCAAGGCCCCGCCAGAGCGGGGCCACCAAATGGGTTAGGGTTGGGCCTGCAGGACATCCTGCAGCAGGGTGAAGAGATCGTCGATCTGGCTGCGCTCGATGATAAGGGGTGGCGACAGGGCGATGATGTCGCCGGTCACCCGGATCAGAGCTCCCTTCTCGAAGCAGCGCACGAACACCTCGTAGGCGCGCTTGCCCGGTGCATCCGGCATGGATTCCAGCTCGATGCCCGCCACCAGCCCGTAGTTGCGCACATCCTTCACATGCTTGCAGCCCTTCAGCGAATGGGCCGCCTCCTCCCAGTAACCCGCCAGATCGGCGGCGCGGCTGAGCAGGTTCTCGTTGCGATAGATCTCGAGGGTCGCCAGCCCGGCTGCGGCGGCCACCGGGTGACCGGAGTAGGTATAACCGTGGAACAGCTCGATGGCCCCCTTGCCTGCCGCCATCATGTCGTCATAAATGTGCTTCTGCACCAGCACCGCCCCCATGGGGATGGCGCCGTTGGTGAGCCCCTTGGCGCAGGTGATCATGTCGGGGATGACATCGAACTCCTGGGCCGCAAAGGGGGAGCCGAGGCGACCGAAACCGGTGATCACCTCGTCAAAAATCAGCAGGATGCCGTGTTTGGTACAGATCTCGCGCAGCCGCTTGAGGTAGCCTTTGGGCGGCATCAGCACGCCGGTACTGCCAGCGATGGGCTCGACGATCACCGCCGCGATATTGCTGGCATCGTGCAAAAAGACGATCTTCTCCAGCTCGTCAGCCAGCGCCACATCCTCCTCAGGCAGCCCTTTGGTGAAGGCGTTTTTGGCGATGTTGAGGGTATGAGGCAGATGATCAACGCCAGTCAGCAGGGAGCCGAACCACTTGCGGTTGCCGGGAATCCCCCCCACCGAGATGCCGCCAAAGCCGACCCCATGATAGCCACGCTCGCGGCCAATCAGCCGGGTGCGGGTGCCCTGACCGCGAGCCCGCTGCCAGGCCAACGCGATTTTCAGCGCGGTATCGACCGACTCGGAACCGGAGTTGGTATAGAAGACGTGGCCAAACCCCTTGGGTGCAATCTCCACCAGCCGGTTGGCCAGCTCAAACGGCAGGGGGTGGCCCATCTGGAAAGTGGGGGCAAAATCGAGGTGGGAAATCTGTTGGGAGACCGCCTCGGCAATCTCGCGCCGACCATGGCCCGCGTTGCAACACCAGAGTCCGGCTGTGCCATCCAGTATCTTGCGGCCATCCTCTGAGTGATAATACATCCCCTCTGCCGACTTCAGGATGCGCGGCGCCGCCTTGAACTGCTGGTTGGCGGTGAACGGCATCCAGAACGCGGACATGTCGGAGGGCGTATTGATGTCGCTGATCGGTTTCATGGTCACCTCATCCTTAAGGTGTTTAGCAACTGTCGGCTGATGCCTATTAAATTAAACACCTGAATCCATAAAAAAGGGCTCGATATTGCCCTGTCTGGTGCCACCCCTAGCTAGATGCATCAACAGGGTGGTATAAGATATTTAACACAATTTTAATAATAGTAAACAGTCAAGGAGTGTCTATAGATGGATATCGGTCACCGCCTCAAGGCGGTTCGCACCAAGGCAGCCCTCTCCCAGCGCGAGCTGGCCAAGCGCTCCGGTGTGACCAACGGATTTATCTCCCAGATCGAGAAAAATCAGGTGAGCCCCTCTGTCGCCTCCCTGCGCAAGGTGCTGGAAGGCATCCCCATGTCGCTGGCCAGCTTCTTCACCGAAGAGACCGAAATGGGCACCGAAGTGATCTTCCGCGCCGCGGATATGCCGGATCTCGGCACTCATCCCATCAGCTATCGGCTGGTCGGGCACAGCCGTGCCAACCGCGCCATCGGCATGTTGCAGGAGGTGCTGCCACCGGGCGCCGACACCGGTGACGACATGCTGAGCCACGAGGGTGAAGAATGCGGTATCGTCATCAAGGGCGAAGTTGAAGTGACCGTGGGCGAGCAGCTCTACCTGCTGGGCGCCGGGGATGGCTACTACTTTGACAGCCGCACCCCCCACCGTTTTCGCAATAGCGGCGAGCAGGAGTGCGTGCTGATTTCGGCCAACACCCCCGCCAGTTTCTGACATTCAGACGCGCGTCGGCCAGGGGCCAATGTTTAATGAATTGTTACAAGATGGATTTACAAGCGGCAGGATGTTTAGCATATTGATACGCGGAAACTGACTTTTGCCGGTTCAAGGAGTGAACATGAGTGACCTGACCCTGGCCCAGTGGCAACACAAGGCCTCCCATCTGACCCTGCCCTCGCAAGCCTTTATCAACGGCAGTTATCGGGATGCCGTCAATGGCGCCACCTTCGATTGCATCAACCCGGCCAACGGCAAGCTGCTGACCAAGGTGGCGGCCTGCGATGCCGCCGATGCCGAACTGGCGGTGCAGGCCGCCCGTGCCGCTTTCGAGGACAAACGCTGGTGCGGGCTGGCCCCGAAACAGCGCAAGCAGATCATGCAGCGTTTCGCCGAGCTGATGCGCCTGAACAAGGTAGAGCTGGCGCTGCTGGAGTCGCTGGATATGGGCAAACCCATCGGCGATGCCATGGGCTATGATGCCCCCGCCGCCGCCAACTGCATCGCCTGGAACGCCGAAGCGATCGACAAGATTTACGATCAGGTCGCCCCGGTGGAGGAGTCCGCTCTGGCGCTGGTGACCCGCGAAGCGCTCGGGGTGGTTGCCGCCATCGTGCCCTGGAACTTCCCGCTGGTGATGGCCTGCTGGAAGCTGGGCCCGGCGCTCGCTACCGGCAACTCGGTCATTCTCAAGCCTTCCGAAAAATCCCCGCTGACCGCCCTGCGCATCGCGGGTCTGGCCAAGGAGGCGGGCATTCCGGACGGTGTGTTCAACGTGCTGCCGGGCTTTGGCCACACCGTGGGCGAGGCGCTGGCCATGCATATGGATGTGGACTGCATCACCTTCACCGGCTCAACCAAGATCGGCAAGCATCTGGTGCAGTGCTCCGGCAAGTCCAACCTCAAGCGCGCCTTTATGGAGTGCGGCGGCAAGAGCCCCAACATCATACTGGCGGATGCGCCGGATCTGGACGCCGCGGCCAAGAGCGCCGCTGGCGCCATCTTCTACAACCAGGGCGAGGTGTGCACCGCCGCCTCTCGCCTGCTGGTGCAAAACAGCATCAAACCGCAATTTATGGAGCGGCTGCTGGCCCATGCCCGCGAGTGGATCTCGGCCAACCCGCTCGACCCTGCCACCCGCATCGGCGCCATGGTGGATCACATCCAGATGGAGCAGGTGCTGCGCTATATCGAGATTGGCAAGCAGGAGGGAGCCAAGCTGCTGCTAGGGGGCAACCGCACCAATATGGAGAGTGGCGGCTTCTATATCGAGCCCACCATCTTTGACGACGTGACCCCCGAGATGCGCATCTTCCGCGAAGAGATCTTCGGCCCTGTGCTGGCGGTGACCGGCTTCGATACGCTGGAAGAGGCCATTGCCCTTGGCAACGACAGCGACTACGGGCTGGCGGCGGCAATCTGGACGGCGGATCTCAACAAGGCGGTGAAGGGTTCCCGCGCCCTGCGCGCCGGTACCGTGTTCGTCAACAACTGGGATGGTGGCGACATGACCATGCCGTTTGGCGGATTCAAGCAGTCCGGCAATGGCCGCGACAAGTCACTGCACGCGCTGGAGAAGTACACCGAGCTGAAAAGCACCTGGATCCAGCTGGAGTAACGCCATAAAGCAGCACTACCGGATCAAAAAGGGGGAGAAATCCCCCTTTTGCATTTTTGGCCTTCCATCACCGGCCCCAATCCTTATAATGACAAAAAAGCCAACATGTTAAATATAAAGACAAAAATGCTATTTTTTCTGGGAAGCGTACTTTTTCTGGTGATCGGTTTGCCCCTGCTGTTCTTCGTGCTGGGGCACGGCGAGGCCTACGTGACCTGGGGCCCCTGGATCTCCGCCATCGCCCTGATGTTGTGGCTGTTGATGGATGTCGACAAGATCCGCCGCGGTAAAGGCTGACCGGCCAGCCACTCGCTTCCTTCCCCTCAAACTTCGTTTATTCGCTTCTTTCCCCGCAAAAGGATCGCTACACTGATTTTTTGCGATGTTTTCCCGCATCCAACGCTTCAGTAAAGGTCATCCGCATGCCGCAACAGATCCAGCGTCAGGGCGTCATCTACGCCCTGTGCGCCTATACCCTTTGGGGCATAGCCCCCATCTATTTCAAGACCATCTCTGCCGTCCCGGCCGCCGAAATCCTGACCCACCGGATGATCTGGTCCTGCGTGCTGCTGATGGTGCTGACACTGGCAGGCCGTCAGTGGCACAAGGTGCAAGCGGTGCTGCGCCAGCCAAAAGTGCTGCTGACCCTGGCGTTTACCTCGGTCACCGTCGGCGGCAACTGGCTGCTGTTCATCTGGGCCATCAACAACGGTCACATGCTGGATGCCAGCCTCGGCTACTACATCAACCCGCTGTTCAACGTGCTGCTGGGGATGGTGTTTCTGAGCGAGAAGCTGCGCCGCCTGCAGTGGTGGGCAGTGGCGCTGGCCTTTGCCGGGGTGGCGATCCAGCTCATCGCCTTTGGCTCCTTGCCCTGGATTGCGCTGGTGCTGGCGTCGAGTTTCGCCATCTATGGTCTGGTGCGCAAAAAACTGGCCCTCGATGCCCTCACCGGTCTGCTGATCGAAACCATGATCATGCTGCCGCCAGCGGCCATCTATCTGTGGGGCTTTGCCGACAGTCCGACCAGCCATCTCACCCAGAACGACTGGCACCTCAACCTGCTGCTGATCGCTGCAGGCGCCGTCACCACAGCCCCCCTGCTCTGCTTCACCGCCGCCGCGACCCGGCTCAAGCTCTCCACCCTGGGCTTCTTCCAGTACATTGGCCCCAGCATGATGTTCATCCTCGCCGTCACCCTCTATGGCGAGGAGCTGGCGATGGACAAGCTGCTCACCTTCGCCTGCATCTGGAGCGCGCTGGTGCTGTTCAGCCTCGATGGCTTGCGCAGCGGCAGAGCCGCGCCAAGCCGGACCTGACACCTCCCCGCCCCCCTCGACCCCGGCTCATCAGCCGGGGTTCTTTTTTATGCCACCCACCCCTTCCTGACAGCGACCACCCATGCCTCAGAGCCGACGCGCCATCAACTGGTCACAACCGAGTCGCATCATCCCGCCAGAGAGCTATGCTATCCATGAACGGAGCCGAATGGAGGCAGCATGCTCAAGCACATTCACGACAGATCCCTGCTTTTTAGCCAAATTCTGGGGGTCATAGTTATTATCACGCTGATCTCCATCAGCTTTTTCGGACTTTACTCGGTCAGGAGCGCAGCCGACCAGATGGGACAGGGAAAGGACGTGGTGGCCGATATTCTGCCGCCGCCCCTCTACCTCATCGAATCCCAGTTGCAGGTCTACACCCTGCTCCATGCCAAACCGGAGGAGCGGGAGGCCCTGCTGCAAACCCTCGCTCGGCTGCAACAAGAGTTCGAGAGCCGCAACCGCTTCTGGCAAGAGAGCAATCTAAACGAGCCCCTCAGGGAGCGGCTACTGGGGGAGCAAAAAGTACAGGGAGAGCTGTTCTGGCAACTGCTCAACGCCAAGTTTGTCCCCGCGATCAAGGCGGGCGATTTGACACAGGCGGGTGCGATTGCCGCGCGTCTGCACACCCTCTATAACGCCCATCGGCTCGGGGTGGACGCCACCGTCATCAGCGGCAACCAGTATGCCGCCGAACAGATGGCCCATCTCGCCAACACCACCCGACTCTGTTACGGCCTGTTGTTGTGCGCCGCACTGCTGGGGGCCGGGCTCATCTTCTGGCTGGGACGCCCCACCCAGCAGCGACTGCTGGCCGCCGGTAAGGCCACCGCCGCCATCGCCGAAGGGGAGTTGAATCGCCCCATGCCGGAGCCGGGCCTCGACGCCATTGGCGAGCTGATCCGCCAGATTGGGGCCATGCGTGACCAGCTTGCCACCCTGGTGGAGTCGCTGCAGCGCAGCGCCAGTACGCTGGATGAGCGCGCCACCAACCTGACGTCGATGGCGCAACGGCACGCCGATGACAGTCAGGCGCAGGTCGGGGCGGCCCACCATATCGAGCAGGCCATCGAACAGCTCACCCACTCCATCGAGCAGGCGGGTAGCCAGCTGCATCAGGTTGGGGAGCAAACCCTGCAGTCCGCCACCCGCGCACAAGAAGCCACTCACGCTATTCACACCGTTGAACAGGTGATCGAGGAGCAAGCAGCGGGGGTGAAGCGGGTCTCGCGCACCATTTCGGATCTGGCCGGTCTTTCGCAGCAGATTGCCGGGCTGGCGGGCGCTATCCATGGCATTGCGGAACAGACCAATCTGCTGGCACTGAATGCCGCCATCGAAGCCGCCCGAGCGGGCGAACAGGGGCGCGGTTTTGCCGTGGTGGCCGATGAAGTGCGCTCGCTGGCGACCCGCACCGGCAGTGCCACCACCGAGATCAACACCATCATCGGCAAGATCCAGGATGTCAGCCTGCGTGCCGCCAGCGAGATGGATACCGAGCTGACCCGGGTCGAACAGGCGGTCGCCCACGCGATGACAGCAGGCCAGAGCGTCGCCCGGATAGCGCAGAGCTGCGAGGAGATCAACCAGCGCATCGCTCAGGTCGATCAGCTGATGACCGATGAAACCCGGCTGGTGCAGGGGATCCACCATCAGGTCGGCGAGATGTCGCGGCTGGCGGCCGAGGTCAACCAGAGCGCCAGTCACGCCGCCGAAGAGGCGACCATGGTCGCCCAGCACGCCCGCATCCTGACCAGGCAGACTCGTCACTTCCATCTCGACACCCCCCGCCACTGATCCGGGGCGCTGACGGGCGTCAGCGCCGCCATTTTCCTCTGCGTTGGCAAAATGGGTAGCATTGGACTCCATGAGGGAATAGGATCCGCCCCTCTAAAAAACCAACTGCAAGGATCAACTGACATGACTCGAAAATGGTCGCTCCCCATCGTGGCACTCGCGGGGGGAGCGTTACTCTGGCTAGGCAACACCTTTGGTATGAAATGGGCTCTGATGGCCCTGATCGGATTCGGATTCGGCTTCACCCTCTCCTTCAGCCGCTTCGGTATCGTCTTTGGTTGGCGCGAAATGCTGACCAAGCGCAACAGCTACTATGTGCGGGTTCACCTGCTCACCATCGCCATCGAAATTCTGCTGTTCACCTGCTTCCTCTCCTTTAGCCACGCCCTGTTTGGCGATGCCATGGTGGGCAACGTGATGGCTATCGGCATTCCCTTTATTGTCGGCGCCTTCCTGTTCGGCATCGGCATGCAGCTGGCAGGCGTCTGCGCCACCGGCACGCTCTACTGCTGTGGCGAGGGGCAACCCCGCTTCTGGCTGGTGTTGATCTGCTACGGCATCGGCACCCTCATCAGCAACCAGTTCCGCCCCGAGCTGACCGCCACCTTCTCCAGCCAGGTAGTGCTGGCCAAGGATCTGACCGGCAACATCTGGAGCGGCATGCTGCTCAACCTGGCGCTGGTTGCCGTGCTGTTCATGCTGTTTCGCAACAGCGAACTCAAGCGCACTGGCGAGCTCAAGCCCCTCTTCAGTGGCGGAAACCTGTTCTGGCGCGATGGCCGCTTCACCGTGCTGACCGGCGGCATCATCATCGCCCTGCTCAACTCTGCCGTGGTCGCCCTGCACGGCTCGGCCTGGACCATCACCGGCGCCGTCTATGACATGGCGCTACGCGGTGCCTCCCTGTTCGGCCTGTTCGAGGGGAACCCGAAACTGGCCCAGCCGCTCTTTATCAACCCCATGGTCGGCATGTTCTGGCTCGGCATTCTGGGGGCCATGCTGGCGCGCTGCCTGAGCGGTGGCGGCAACTTCGCCCCGATGCGGCTCGGCAACAGTCTGGCATCCATCATTGGCGGCCTGCTGATGGGGATGGGGGCCATGTACGCCGCCTGCAACCTCGGCGGCTTCTTCGATGGCACGGCGTCCGGCAGCCTGCACGGCTGGGTCTGGATGCTGATGGCCCTGGCTGGCAGCCTGATTGGCATTCGCCTGCGCCCGCTGTTCGGGCTCTGACGCTCAGCATCGCAGTGCACGCCATAGAAAACGGGAGGCCTGGCCTCCCGTTTTTCGTTTATCGATCCCGTCGCTCGGCTTATTGAGCGGGCTGGGACACCCCTTCCAGATTGATCTCCACCCGGCGATCCGGTGCCAGACAAGCGATCAGTTCCTGTTTGGAACGGCTGGCACAGCTGTTGCCAGTGACCGGGTTGGCTTTGCCACGACCCTCGACCCGCACCTTGTCGGCATACAAGCCTTTGGAAACCAGATAGCTGGCCACGCTCTGGGCGCGCTTCTCGGAGAGGGCCAAGTTGTAGTTGTCGGAACCGATGCGGTCGGTATAACCCACCACAGTCGCGACGCCATCTTTCGGATTGGCCGCCACAATCTGGCTAAACAGGGCATCGAGCGCCTGATTGGCCGCCGGTTTCAGGGTCGCCTTGTTGAACTCGAACAGCACATCGGAACTCAGGCTGAAGGTCTTGGGCGCCACCACAACCGCAGGGGCCGGTTCGGCAGCCGGAGCAGGCGCCGGTGCGGCAACCTCGCCCCCTTGCTGGCCGAAGCGATAGAGCATGCCGAACGAGATCAGACCGTTATCCAGCTCGATGCCGGAGCGATCGAGCGAGGTATCGCCCAGCGGCGTGGTGTACTGGTACTCCAGACGGGCAGCCCAGTCACGATCGATGGTGTATTCGGCACCCAGCGCCCCGACGAAGGCGGCACCATGCTTCTTGCCAGTCTCACTGACATTGGCGAAGCTGATTTCATTTTCAGTCCAGGCATAAGCACCACCCAGTCGACCATAAAGATCGAGCACATTGGTGGCCGGGAAGCTGATCTTCATGGTGGCCTGAATCATCTGGCCTTTGGCTTCGGTATTGAGGGTATTGCTACCAGTCCCCGCCTTGCCTTCATATTTACCGAGCCAGTCATAACCCAGCTCGAAGCCCAGATTGGGGTTGAGCTGGTAACCGGCGAACAGGCCCAGTCCCAGATCATCCGTGTTCTCGCTGGTATTGCCCAGGGATTGGGAAATCGCCTCGGCATACTCGTTGTGATCAACACCGTAATAGTTCGACCAACCGGCCTTGCCACCGACATACCAGGTATTGTCCTGAGCGGCGGCCTGCACGGCCCCGGCCGCCAGCAAACCACTGACCAATACCGCAAGCATGGATTTATTCATATGTTCGCCTCTGCAATAAGTCGTTATGGGCGCCTGAGTGCGCACTATCCCTGTGTGAAGCCGTCAGGCGGCCTCTCCGTCAATCAGGGTATCCCATCCGAACGCAGCCTCAAATGACCAAGCCACCAGGAGTGTGAGCTTGGCTACATTCTCCGCTGCAAAAACCATCGGTCATGGGGCCGCCATCTTGAAAAGAGGAGGGAGGCCTTGGCCCCCCTCCTCCGTCATTGACCCGTCAACTGGCCAGAAACAGCCGGTAGGCGGGGTCGTCGCTCACCTCTTTCCAGCCGTAACCAATCTCGTGCAGGTAGTCGTGAAAAGCCGCCACGTCCTCATCCGGCAGCTCGAAGGCGCACAGCACCCGGCCGTAGTCGGCGCCGTGGTTGCGGTAGTGGAACAGGCTGATGTTCCAGCGGCAACCGAGGGTCTCGAGAAAGCGCATCAAAGCGCCCGGCTGCTCCGGAAACTTGAAGCTGTAGAGCCGCTCGCCCAAAGGCCGGGCTGGGCGGCCGCCAATCATATAGCGCACGTGGTTCTTGGCCAGCTCACTCTCGGTCATGTTGACCACTGGATAGCCGTTGCCACCGAGCTGATCGATGATCTGGCCCAGTTCCTCGTCACCGCCGGTGAGGCGCACCGAGACGAACAGCGAGGCTTGCTCGGCATCGGCGTAGCGGTAGTTGAACTCGGTCACCATGCGGGGACCAAGCTGACGGCAGAAGTCGAGGAAGGCCCCCTTGCGCTCGGGGATGGTCACCGCCAGCATGCCCTCGCGCTTCTCGCCGATCTCGCAGCGCTCCGACACATAGCGCAGGCTGTGGAAGTTGACGTTGGCGCCGGACAGAATGGCCGCCATCCGCCCGCCCTTGACCTGCTCCCGCTCGCTGTAGGCCTTGAGGCCCGCCAGCGACAGGGCCCCCGACGGCTCAGCAATGGCGCGGCAGTCGTCGAAGATGTCTTTCAGTGCGGCGCAGATCTGGTCGTTGGAGACGGTTACCACCTCGTCCAGATACTGGTTGCAGAGGCGGAAGGTCTCCTCGCCGATGCGCCTGACCGCCACCCCGTCGGCAAACAGCGAAACGCGCTCCAGATTGACCGGTTCGCCCGCCGCCATGGCCGCCTTGAGGCAGGCTGAGCCTTCCGCCTCCACCCCGATCACCTTCACATCCGGCAGCAGCTGCTTGATATAGACCGCCACCCCGGCGGCCAGACCACCGCCCCCCACCGGCACGAATACGTGGGTGAGATGAATGTCCTGATCCAGCAGCTCCTTGCCGATGGTGCCCTGCCCCGCAATCACCTCGACGTCGTCAAACGGCGGGATCAGGGTGTAGCCCTCCAGTTCGGCGAGGCGGCGACTCTCGCCATAAGCCTCATCGAAGCTGTTGCCAAACAGCATGACGTTGCCGCCCTGACGGCGCACCGCATCGATCTTGATGTCCGGCGTGGTCTTGGGCATCACGATGATCGCCTTGATGCCGAGCTTGGCGGCAGACAGGGCGACCCCTTGGGCGTGGTTGCCCGCAGAGGCGGCGATGACGCCGTGATCTTTCTGCTCCTGAGTCAGGGTGGCGATCTTGTGATAAGCGCCACGCAGCTTGAAGGAGTGAACCGGTTGCAGATCCTCCCGCTTCAGGCTGACGTGGTTGCCGAGCCGCTCGGATAACTTTTTAAGGGTCTGCAAAGGGGTGACCCGCGCCGCCTCATAGACGGGTGAGAGCAGCACCTTGCGTAGATAATCAGCCGCAGAGACCATGGTTTATTCCCCCAGCATCGAACGATCGCGCCACACCAACCCTTTGTCGGCGCAAAGACCGACCAATCGGGTCGATTGCTCATATTTCATATTGGAATTCATCTTTATTCCCCCAGCATCGAACGATCACGCACCGCACCTTTATCGGCGCTGGTGGCAAACATGGCGTAGGCGCGCAGGGCAAAGGAGACCTGACGCTGACGATCGAGCGGCTTCCAGCCACGAGCCTCGACGGCAACGCGGCGGGCGGCCAGCACGCTGTCGGCCACCTCCAGCACCATGCTGCGGGCCGGGATATTGATACTGATGATGTCGCCATCCTCCACCAGACCTATTGTGCCGCCGGAAGCGGCCTCCGGCGAGACGTGACCGATGGAGAGACCCGAGGTACCGCCGGAGAAACGGCCGTCGGTAATCAGGGCGCACGCCTTGCCGAGGCCCATGGATTTCAGATAGGTGGTGGGGTAGAGCATCTCCTGCATGCCCGGGCCCCCTTTCGGCCCTTCGTAGCGGATCACCACCACCTCGCCCGCTTTCACTGTGCCGTCCAGAATGCCGCTCACCGCGCTCTCCTGGCTCTCGAACACCCGGGCCGGGCCACGGAAGGTGAGGTTCTCCTCATCCACCCCGGCGGTCTTGACGATAGCGCCGTTGAGCGCGAGATTGCCGGAGAGCACGGCGAGGCCGCCCTCCTGGCTGTAGGCATTTTCCAGCGAACGGATGCACCCTTCGGCACGGTCCAGATCCAGCTCCGGCCAACGGCAATCCTGACTGAACGCCTTGGTGGTGCGAATACCGGCTGGCCCGGCGCGGTAGAAGTCCACTACCTCCTGACTCGGCTGGCGGCTGACATCATACTCATTGAGCTGTTCGACGAGGGAGCAACCCAGCACAGTGCGGGTATCGCCATGCACCAGACCCGCTTTTTCCAGCTGACCCAGAATCGCTACCACGCCGCCGGCGCGGTGCACATCTTCCATATGATACTTCTGGGTAGAGGGCGCCACCTTGCACAGCTGCGGCACCTTGCGGGACATGCGGTCGATATCGGCCATGGTGAAGTCGACACCCGCCTCCTGCGCCGCCGCCAACAGGTGCAGCACGGTATTGGTGGAACCGCCCATGGCGATATCGAGCGCCATGGCGTTCTCGAACGCCGCCTTGGTGGCGATATTGCGCGGCAGGGCTGTCTCGTCATCCTGCTCATACCAGCGCTTGGCGAGCGTCACGATACGCTGACCCGCCAGCTTGAATAGCTGCTCGCGGTCGCTGTGGGTCGCCAGCATGGAGCCGTTGCCCGGCTGGGAGAGGCCGAGCGCCTCGGTCAGGCAGTTCATGGAGTTGGCGGTAAACATGCCGGAACAGGAGCCGCAGGTGGGGCAGGCGCTGCGCTCCACCTGTTCGCTCTGGGCATCGGAGACCTTGGGGTCGGCCCCCTGGATCATGGCATCCACCAGATCCAGCTTGATGATCTGATCGGAGAGCTTGGTCTTGCCTGCTTCCATCGGGCCGCCGGAGACGAAGATCACCGGGATGTTGATGCGTAGGGCGGCCATCAGCATCCCCGGGGTGATCTTGTCGCAGTTGGAGATGCAGACCATGGCATCGGCGCAGTGGGCGTTGACCATGTACTCCACCGAGTCGGCGATCAGCTCCCGCGATGGCAGCGAATAGAGCATGCCGCCGTGGCCCATGGCGATGCCGTCATCCACCGCGATGGTGTTGAACTCCTTGGCCACGCCGCCGGCGGCTTCGATCTCCCGCGCCACCAGCTGACCCAGATCCTTGAGGTGGACGTGGCCCGGCACAAACTGGGTGAAGGAGTTGACCACGGCGATGATGGGTTTGCCGAAATCCTGATCGGTCATTCCGGTGGCGCGCCACAGGGCGCGGGCCCCGGCCATGTTACGTCCGTGGGTGGTGGTGGCGGATCTCAACTTCGGCATTGTCTCTACTCCCTGAATGCCCAGCGGGCTCATTATCTTTGGAAATGAAAAAGTGACTCTCGGATCGGGAATCGATCCTGGTGAGGGCACCGCGCAGTGCCCTCACCGGAAGCGACTCGGGGAGGCATAGCGCCTCCCCTCTCTCATCAGTCGTTGACTGGGGTCAACCAGCCCCACTTGTCCTCGGTCTGGCCGTTGAACAGGCCGAAGAAGGCGTTTTGCAGCTGCTCGGTCACCGGGCCACGGCTGCCAGCGCCCACCTTCATTCGATCGACGGAGCGCACCGGGGTCACTTCGGCGGCGGTGCCGGTCATGAAGATCTCGTCCGCCACATAAAGGGCTTCGCGGGGCAGCGCCTGCTCGCGCACCTCGTAACCGAGATCACGGGCCAGCGTCATGATGGTGTCACGGGTGATGCCGGGCAGGATGGCGGCAGTAGCGGGCGGGGTAAACAGCACGCCGTTCTTCACCAGGAACAGGTTCTCCCCCGCCCCTTCGCTCAGGTAGCCGTTCACATCCAGCGCCAGCCCCTCGGCAAAGCCGTTGCGCTTGGCCTCCCGGCTGATCAGCTGGGAAGACAAATAGTTGCCGCCCGCCTTGGCGCCGGTGGGAATGGTGTTGGGCGCGAGCCGGTTCCAGGAGGTGACGCAGACATCCACCCCGTTTTTCAGCCCCTCTTCCCCCAGATAGGCGCCCCACGGCAGGGCGGCTACCATCAGGTCGGCCTTGGCATCCAGCGGCGGATGTAGCCCCAGCCCCACGTTGCCGACAAAGGCCAGCGGGCGCAGGTAGCCACTCTTCAGGCCGTTCTCGCGCACCACGGTGCGGCAGGCTTCATTCACTTCGGCCTCGCTGTAGGGAACGTCCATCCAGTAGATCTTGGCGGAGTCGAACAGGCGGCGGGTATGCTCCTGCAGACGGAAGATGCAGGTGCCTTTGGGGGTATCGTAGGCGCGCACACCCTCGAACACCGAGGAGCCGTAGTGCAGGGCGTGACTCATGACGTGCACCTGGGCATCTTGCCAGGGCACCAGTGTGCCGTTGAACCAGATGTACTTGGGTTGAGAGGCGGATTGGGAAGGCTGTGACATTGGCTTGGCTCCTTAAGCTCTGATCCGGGGTTGCTGTTCCAGTGCATCGACCCGGGAAACGTCAACCAGCTTCACCAGCTGGCTCCACAACTGCTGGATGGGACGCACCGACTCGACAGTAACCGTGATCCGCAGCTGTTGGCAATCCTGCTCCATGTTGAGGGCGCAGAGAGCGAAGCCGCGGTGGCGCACCACCCGCAGCACCCGCTCCATCACTTCGGGTCTGGGCTGGGCGTGGATATGCAGGGTGTGTTGTGCAAATACTGGCTGGGCAAGGGTGTGCGGGTTCATGGGCGTTGCTCCATCATCTTGTGGTTGGCGACTCCCGGTGGAACCAGGGGCCAGACGTTTTCTTCCTCTGAAATAGCCACATGCAGCAGATAGGCACTCTCGCTTGCCAGCAGGCGATCGAGGGCACCGGCTATCTGCTCCTTGCATGTGATGGTCTCACCCGGAATGCCGAAAGCGGCAGCCAGGGCGACGAAATCGGGGTTGTCGGAGAGGATGGTCTCGCTGTAGCGGCCGTCGAAGAACAGCTCCTGCCACTGGCGCACCATGCCGAGGCGCTGGTTATCCAGCAGCACCATCTTCACCTTGAGCTGGGCACGGCGGATGGTACCGAGCTCCTGCACGTTCATCATGAAGGAGCCGTCGCCGCTCACCAGCACCACTTCATCCTGCGGGCGCGACATCTTGGCGCCGATGGCGGCGGGCAGGCCGAAACCCATGGTGCCGAGACCGGCGCTGGAGAGGTGGTTGCGCGGGCTGGTGAAGCGCATGTGCTGGGCCACCCACATCTGGTGCTGACCGACGTCGCAGGCCACCACGCTGGTCTCCGGCAACCGGGCGGAGAGCTGCTTGAGCAGGGCCGGAGCGTAGATGGCCTGACCCGGATGGTCGTAGCGAAAGGCATATTCGCGGGCCATGGCGGCGCAGTGTTCACGCCAGGGGTCGATGTCGAGACTCATGGCGAGGGCGGGCAACACCCGCTTGAGATCCGTGGTGATCCCTACCTCGGCAGCGCGGCGCTTGCCGAACTCGGCGGCGTCCACATCGAGATGGATTACCTTGGCCTCGGGGGCGAACTCCTCCAGCTTGCCGGTCACCCGATCATCGAAACGGGCGCCCACCACCAGCAGCAAATCGCACTGCTGCACCGCGTAATTGGCGGCCTTGGTGCCATGCATGCCGAGCATGCCCAGATAAACGGGGCTGTCGGGGTCGAGTGCACCGATCCCCTTGAGGGTAGTGACCGCAGGCATGCCGGTGACGGCAGCAAAATCGCGCAATTGCTGCTCTGCGTTGGCCATGCCCACCCCGCCGCCGACGTAGAGCACCGGACGCTCGGCAGCAGCCAACAGGGTACGGGCTGCGGCCAACTCAGAGGGGTTGAGCGCTTCCGGCTCTTCCACCGCAAACAGCGGGCTCTGGGGCGGCACGGCAGTCAGCTGCACATCCTTGGGAAAATCGATCAGCACAGGGCCCGGACGCCCTTCGGAGGCGATGGCGAAGGCTTCTGCCAGCACGCGCCCCAGATCGGCGGCATCGGTCACCATGAAGGAGTGCTTGGTGCAGGAGAGGGACATGCCGAGCACGTCGACCTCCTGAAACGCATCGGTGCCGATGGCGGAACAGGGCACCTGACCACTAATGGCCACCAGCGGCACGGAATCGAGCAGCGCCTCCGCCAGACCGGTCACCAGATTGGTGGCGCCGGGGCCAGAGGTGGCGATACAGACCCCCACCTGACCGGAGGCGCGGGCATAACCGACCGCCGCCATGGCGGCGCCCTGCTCGTGGCGGCAGAGCTGATGGGCCAGACCACCGTCATACAGGGCATCGTAGACCGGCATGATGGCCCCGCCCGGGTAACCAAACACCTGGGTCACACCCTGTTTCTTGAGAGCCTGTACCAAAAACTGCGCGCCGTTCATGTGGAAAATCCTGTCCTTTGGTCGAAAAAAAACCCCCGAGCTGTGAGGCTCGGGGGTCGCTTGTTTCGTTCTGTCCGGTGGTGGGTCTATCCCTTGTTCCGTGCAGCTAAACGAGCCCCGAGCGGTGAGATAATAATCACCACTAGGACCACAATAATGCTGACGAAACGGGAGGCCATGTTCATAGTTACAACCGGAAATCCTGTGAAATTGGGGCGGTTTCAACCGCGAATGGCTATTAGAACTAGCACGGTGATTTTTATTGGGCAAGCCTTTTTTATGTGACAACCCACTGATTTTGGCTATTCCCCAGCCGGAACTCTGGAATAAAAAACCAACAACAAGCAGTTAGTCAGAACATATATCAACTCAAGGACGGGATTTATGTCATTAGCTGTGGTTTATAGCCGTGCCAGCCTCGGGATCGCGGCTCCGCAAGTTACAGTGGAAGTTCATCTCTCCAACGGCCTGCCCGCCTTCAACATGGTCGGCCTGCCGGAAACCTCGGTGAAGGAGTCACGGGATCGGGTGCGCAGCGCCCTGCTCAACGGCAACTTCGAGTTCCCGAGCAAACACATCACAGTCAATCTGGCCCCCGCCGATCTGCCCAAGGAGGGCGGTCGTTTCGATCTGGCCATCGCCATCGGCATTCTCGCCGCTTCCAAGCAAATACCGGCAAAATACCTGCTCAATCACGAATTTTTAGGGGAGTTGGCTCTGACCGGCGAGATCCGTCCCGTGCTTGGGGTGCTGCCCGCCGTGCTTGCCTGTCGCGATGCAGGGCGCACCCTGCTGGTACCGCGGGAGAACGGCCCAGAGGCCTCGCTGATCCAGGATGCCGAGGTGCGCACCGCCCACCAGCTGCTGGCCGTCACCGCCTGGCTGGCGGGACAATACGAGCTGCCGCTGCCGGATCCCCAAACCACGGATGCCCTGCCCGACGTGCCGGATCTGCAGGATGTGATCGGCCAGTCACAGGCCAAGCGGGCGCTGGAGATCGCCGCCGCCGGCAGCCACAACCTGCTGTTCATCGGCCCGCCCGGCACCGGCAAGAGCATGCTGGCCAGCCGCCTGCCCGGCATTCTGCCGCCACTCAGCGAGCAGGAGGCGCAGCAGACCGCCGCCATCCACTCCATCGGTGGCCTGACCCCGCGCGCCGGTCACTGGCACCACAGACCCTATCGCACGCCCCATCACAGTGCCTCCGCCGTGGCGCTGGTGGGCGGCGGCAGCCACCCGCGCCCCGGCGAAATATCGCTGGCTCACAATGGCGTGCTGTTTCTCGACGAACTGCCCGAATTCGAGCGCAAGGTACTCGACTCTCTGCGCGAACCGCTGGAGACGGGCCACATCACCATCAGCCGGGCCGCCCGTCAGGTGGATTTCCCCGCCCGATTCCAGCTGATCGGCGCCATGAACCCCAGCCCCTGCGGCCACTATGGCGACGGCCAGACCCGCTCCAGCCCGGATCAGATCCTGCGCTACCTCGGCAAGCTCTCCGGCCCCTTTCTCGACCGCTTCGACCTCACGGTGGAGGTGCCGCTGCTGCCCAAGGGGAGCCTCACCGGCAAAGCGGAGCGGGGGGAGTCGAGCCAGCAGATCCGCGATCGGGTGCTGGCGGCGCGGGAGCGGATGCTGAGCCGCAATGGCAAGCTCAACAATCTGCTGGATAGTCGTGAAATCGAAGATATTTGCCGATTATCGCCGCAAGATGCCGAGTTTCTGGAGAACGCCATCCAGAAGCTGGGACTCAGTATCCGGGCCTGGCACCGCATTTTGCGGGTGTCGCGCACCATCGCCGATCTGGCGGGGCAACCGGCCATCGGCAAGGAGCATCTGATCGAGGCACTCGGTTATCGCGCCATGGATCGGCTACTGTCGCGGCTGCGCAGCAGCTGATAGAGGGGAAAGGGTGAGTCCGGCACTGTGACGGCTCTTAATGGTCTCACGGGCCAGCGGCTGATATTATGGCCACAGATCTGACCACTTGATGGCCCTTTATCGACAGCAAGACGGACCCGAACTCATGCCCAACAAGCTGACAGAGCGACTGCGCGGCAGCCTCTCCACCCTGCTCTATTTTTTCAACACCCTCTTCTGGTTTATCCCCATCTTCTTGCTGGGTCTGCTCAAGCTGCCGTTACCGCTTAAAGGGTGGCGAACCCTCTGCAATGCCCTGCTGGATGGCTGTGCCAGCTGCTGGATCGGTTTCAACAATCTGATCCAGAAAACCATCATCAAAACCCCTTTCGAGGTGGTCGGAGTGGACAAAGGGCGCCGGAATGAGTGGTATATGGTGATTGCCAACCATCAATCCTGGGTCGACATACTGGTATTGCAGCGGG
Organism: Aeromonas sp. QDB11; assembly: GCF_027705265.1. Taxonomy (NCBI): domain Bacteria; kingdom Pseudomonadati; phylum Pseudomonadota; class Gammaproteobacteria; order Aeromonadales; family Aeromonadaceae; genus Aeromonas; species Aeromonas sp. QDB11. The sequence goes on from NZ_JAPDBM010000001.1 coordinate 138,757, forward strand.
TTTTTAACCAAAAAATCCCCTTCCTGAAGTTTTTTCTCAAGAAAGAGCTGATTTGGGTGCCTTTTCTCGGTCTGGCCTGGTGGGCACTCGACTTCCCCTTCATGCGGCGATATTCCAGAAAATTTCTGGAAAAACACCCGCATCTGAAGGGAAAAGACATTGAAACGACCCGTAAGGCCTGCGCCAGGTTCCGCCACATTCCGGTGAGTGTGATGAACTTCGTCGAAGGCACCCGCTTCACCGGCAGCAAGCATCAGAAGCAGGGCTCGCCCTATCGTCATCTGCTGCTCCCGAAAGCGGGGGGCATCGCCTTCACCCTGGCCGCCATGGGTGATCAGTTGCATCAACTGGTGGATGTCACCATCGCCTATCCGGACGGCATTCCCAGTTACTGGGATTTCATGTGCGGCCGGGTCGGGCAAATCAAGGTTCAGGTCCGCTATTTGCCGATCGACCGCAAGCTGGTGGGGGATTACTTCAATGACCCCGACTTCCAACAAGAGTTTCAACAGTGGTTGAACGGGATCTGGCACGAGAAGGACCAGACCCTGAGCCAACTGCTGGCAACCAAGGCGCAGTAAACATCCATGCTATCCCTGCTTCCCGGCCCGCTGGTGCTGATCATCAGCGCGGGCCTGACCATCCTGTTCACCGCCTTGTGCGCCAGCCTGATCCTGCTGGTATCGCTGGCCAAACTGCTGCTGCCTGTTCCGGCTTTTGGCAGCGCCTGCAGCCGCCTCAACAACCGCTTTATGCGTCTGTGGCTCGCCTGCAATGCGCTGGTGATCCGTCTCACGATGCGCATCGACTGGCAGATCGAAGATAAGACCCGACTGCGCAAGGATGGTTGGTATCTCATCATCAGCAACCACATGAGCTGGACCGATATCGTGGTGCTGGGTCATCTGTTCCGGGACCGGCTGCCGGTGCCCAAGTTCTTCATGAAGCACGAGCTGATCTACATCCCGCTGCTGGGGCTCGCCTGCTGGGGGCTCGACATGCCCTTTATGCGCCGCTATTCACGGGAATTCCTGCTGCGCAACCCGCACCTACGCGGCAAGGATATCGAAACCACCCGCAATGCCTGCGAGAAGTTTCGCCACATCCCCACCACCGTCATCAACTTCGTGGAAGGGACCCGCTTCACCGAGCAAAAAAGGGATGCGGCCCGTTCCCGCTACCGCCATCTGATGCCGCCCAAGGCGGCGGGGCTGGCCTTTACGCTGGCCGCCATGGGGGAGCAGTTTGACAGCCTGATCAACGTCACCATCCGCTATCCGAACAACGCAGAGACCCCGTTCAAGGACTTCCTGATGGGGCGGGTAAAGCGCATTCAGGTGCGGATCGAGGAGCTGCCGGTGGATGAGGCGCTGGTGGGTGACTATTTCAATGACAAGCAGTTCAAGCGCGGTTTTCAGGAGTGGCTAAACCAGCGCTGGCAGGAGAAAGACGAGGTGCTGGAGGAGTGGCAGAACAGTCAGGCGCCGCTGCCGGTTGCTGCCGAAGAGATATCCAGCAAAGAGGCTTCTAAAGAGAGCGCAGAGGCCAGCTCGACCAGCTGAACTTCGGAAAAGACCGCAATCCCGTGGCGGCGCAGCAGGGCGGTGGTCTTGCCCTCGCCCGCCACTGAGACACCCTCGAAGCGGCCGTTATAGATACGGCCGCTGCCGCAAGAAGGGCTCCCCTCTTTCAGCAGCGCGAAGCGAATGCCCTGCGCCTGACAGATCGCCAGCGCCAGCTCGGCGCCGCGATCAAACTCTTCAGTCACATCCACTCCGCTCGCCGTTACCACCCGCTCGCCCTGCCGCTCGGCAGGAGGGCGCGGGGTCGGCAAGCCGCCCGCCACTTCCGGACAGAAGGCCAGCGCCCGCCCTTCGGCACCCAGCTCGCTCAGCCAGTCGCTGACAATCCCCTTGCTCTGGCCATCGTAACGCACTGGCTGGCCCAACAGGCAGGCGCTGACCAGCACACGAACGGGATTGGTACTCACGCTTCCGCTCCGTGCATCACCTGATCGAACATCACGCAGCAGGGGCTCTCCAGCCGGTAGAGGATGGCGGGGCGCTGTTTGCCGGTACGCTTGCGGCCGGTATCTACCAGAATATCGGCACGATGGATCCGCTTGCGAAACGCCGCCGTATTCATGGGGGTTTGCAGGATGATTTCGAAGGCACGCTGCACCTCGGAGAGGGTGAACTCGGGCCCCAGCAGATGCAACGGCAGGGTGCTGTAGCGACTCTTGATCCGCAGCCGCTCCAACCCCTTGGCGATGAGCTGGACATGGTCGAAGGCGAGGCTCAGCCCCGGCAGATTGGAGAACGGATGCCAGCAGCCGTGGGTCACTTCCACTTCCGGATCGACCAGGCAGAGATAGACCAGGGTAGTGGACCAGCCGCGGGGATCCCGCTCCAGATTGCCGAGGGTGCAGACCTGCTCGCTGTAGCAGTGGCCGAGCCCCCACTCCGCCAGCAGGCGGCGCTGGGCGGCGTCCAGATCCCGATCCAGTGCCTCGTCGATACGCAAACCGGGTAGCTGCCAACAGTGGGCAAAGGGGGGGCGATCGCGGGTCTCGAGCAGCAGCTCGAGCCGCTCGTCATGCAACCGCAGCACCACCATATCCAGACTCATTCTCAGCATGCCGATCGCCCTGCTCGCCTTCCATTAATGTTTGGTAGATAATATCACACGAATAGTATGTGCAGGAGCCAATCATGGGAACCGTCGCCAGCCTGGATATTGATGCGCAGAAGGGCTTTACCCCCCTCTGCCCGAACGAACTGCCCGTCGCGGGCGGTGATGATATTGTGGCTGCGCTCAACGCTCAGGCCACCCTCGCCACGCTGCGGATCGGCAGCAAGGACGCCCACCCCGCCAATGCCGACTGGGCCGTCTCTGACCCTGCCGGTATGCTGCTGCCGCTGGATCTGCCGAACGCCGACCTCACCTGGTCGGTGCACTGCGTGCCGGGCAGCAAGGGCTTCGAGCTGCTCGACGGCCTGCCCGCCCCCATCGACTATGACTTCTTCGTCTGGAAGGGGGTCGAACCGGATCTGCACCCTTACGGCGCCTGTTATCACGATCTGGCCGAACGGCGCAGCACCGGACTCATCGAATTCCTGCAAGCCCGCAAGGTCGACACCGTACTGGTCGGCGGCCTCGCCACCGACTACTGTGTCAAAACCAGCGTGCTGCAACTGTGCCGCGCCGGTTTCCGGGTGATCGTCCATCTCGATGCCTGCCGTGGCATCGCGCCCGAGACGGTTGCCAGCGCCCACACCCAGATGATCGAGGCTGGCGCCGAACTGGCCCAGACCCTGATCGATGTACAACGCCTGCTGGACGCCTGATATGCCCCCAATCCTCACCAGCCTGTCCGATAGCGGCGCCTGCAATCTACATATGCGACAGGGGAGTGCCATCGCGCTCGCCAGCCTGCAGGGAGCCTGATATGCCACCCATACTCACCAGCCTGCTCGACACCGATGCCTGCACGTTACACATGCGGCAGGGGTGCACCATCGTGCTCACCAGTCTGCGAGGAGCCTGATATGCCTCCAATCCTCACCAGCCTGCTCGACACCGATGCCTACAAGTTGCATATGCAGCAGGCGGTGTTCCATCGCTATCCGGATGCCGAGGTGGTGGCCGAGTTTCACAGCCGCAATGAAGAGGATCTGCTGCCCATGATGGGGCAGATCGAGGAGCAGCTGCGCCTCGCCGGATCCCTGCGACTGACCAAGCCCGAGCTCGATTTTCTGGCCGAGCGCCCCTTCTTCACCCCTGACTACCTTGACCACCTGCGCCGCAAGCCGCTCGATGCCTCTCTGCTCAAGGTGTTCGAGCAGGATGGCCGCATCAATGTGCGGGTCGAGGGGCCCTGGCAGGATGTGATCCTGTGGGAGATCCCGGTGCTCGCCATCATCAGCGAGATGCGCAACCGCTTCCGCTACCCCCAGTTCGGTATCAGCCATGCGCTGGAGCGGCTCGATCAGAAGATCGACAAGCTGGAGCAGGAGCTGAGCCCGGAGGAGATGAACGAGTTCAACCTCATCGACTTCGGCACCCGCCGCCGCTTCTCCCACGCGGTGCAGGATGCCGTGGTGGGTCGCCTCAAGGAGCGGCTGCCAGCGTTTCGCGGCACCAGCAACTACATGCTGGCCCAGAAGTACAAGCTGCCCGCTGTCGGCACCCAGGCCCACGAGTGGTTCCAGGCGCACCAGCAGCTCGGCTTCCCGCTGGAGCACAGCCAGCGCGCCGCCCTCACCAGCTGGCTGGACGAGTTTACCGACCATCTCGGCATCGCCCTGACCGACTGCATCACCATGGATGCCTTCCTGCGGGACTTCGACTTCGAGCTGGCCAGCAGCTATCAGGGCTTGCGCCACGACTCCGGCGATCCCGTGGTGTGGGGCGAGAAGGCAATCAGCCATTATCAGCGGCTCGGCATCGACCCCACCGACAAGACCCTGGTCTTCTCAGACGGGCTCAACCTCGACAAGGCGGTGCAGCTGTTCCGTCACTTCCGTGGCCGCATCAACACCAGCTTCGGCATCGGCACCAAGCTCACCTGCGATCTGCCCGGTGTCAGCCCGATGAACATCGTCTTCAAGCTGATGGAGTGCAACGGCGGCCCGGTCGCCAAGATCTCCGACAGCCCGGGCAAGACCCTCTGCCGGGATGCGGAGTTTATCCGCAACCTCAAGCAGGCGTTCCACGTCGGGGTCTGATCTTTCCGAGCACCAGAAAACAAAAAGCCCGCCGGTTCGCACCGGCGGGCTTTTTTATCGACTCAAGGGGTATCAGTCCTTCTTGGCCAGCAGGAACTGCACCAGCTGGTTGAACTGCTCTTGAGAGGTGATGGATTCAATCTTCACCATGTACTTGCCGTTCACCAGGAAGGCCGGTACACCGCGAATGTTGTAGCTCTCGGTATTGCGATCGAACTGGGAGACCATGCCGGAGACGGCGAAGCTGTCGACGGCACCGTCGAACTCTTCAGCCGGTACGCCGTTGTCCACGAAGATCTGCTTCACCTCGTCACGGCTCATCGGCGGCTGACGCTGGGTGTGGATCTTGGTGAAGATGGCCGGGGTCAGCTTGGCTTCGGCGTTGAGCAGGCTGGCAACGGCATAGGCACGCTGCATCTCGGGGCCCATTTCGCGGCCGAGGAAGGCAACCGGGTTCTTCTTCAGGGTGACGCCTTTCGGCAGACCAGCTTGCAGTTGCTCAACGATCGGTTCGAAGGTGGCGCAGTGCGGGCAGTAGTAGGAGAAGAACTCCATCACTTCCGGCTGGGCACTGCCAGTCTGTTTGACCACATCGTAGTTGACGCCTTCCTTGAACTCGGGGGCGGCGTGAACCATGGGGATCATCAGCATGGCAGCAAGGAAAAATAGAACTTTTTTCATGATGTTTCCTGTTAAGGGATCACTGTGAGGCACGCCCGGCGAACCGAAGCAGTGCCAAGCCTATTGTTTCGCCATGCTGACGTCAATGGTCAGGGCCGGAGATCGAGCCCCGCTTGCCACGCAAGATCCCTTCTATTTCACCAGTTTGGCATCAGGCTCAACGGTGGCGCCTTGAGCGCTTCCAGCTGATCGTGCAGGGTTGCTATCTGCTGACGCCAGTAGTGATCGGTATTGAACCAGGGGAAGTGACGGGGGAACGCGGGATCGTCCCAGCGCCGTGCCAGCCAGGCCATGTAGTGAACGATGCGCATCGCCCGCAGCGGCTCGATCAGCGCCAGTTCCCGCGAGTCGAACTCCATAAACTCCTCGTAGCCCGCCAGCAGGGTGTCGAGCTGGATCTGCTGCTCGTGGCGCTCGCCGCTGAGCATCATCCAGAGATCCTGAATCGCGGGGCCGGTGCGGCAATCATCGAGGTCGACAAACATGGGGCCATCACGCCACAGGATGTTGCCCGGGTGGCAGTCGCCATGCAGGGAGATCTGCGCCACATCGAGGGTCATGGCGTCACTGACATGCTTGATCAGCTCGTCGAGCACCCCGAAAAATTGCTTCGCCAACCCGCTCGGCAGCCATTCGCCGGACGCCAACAGCTGACGCGGCTCGTGCAGCATGCTATCCACGTCGAGGCGAACCCGATGGTGAAACGGCTTGCTGGCGCCGATCTGATGGATGCGGCCGAGGAAACGCCCCACCCACTCCAGCTGGTCGAGGTTATCCACCTCGAACTGGCGACCACCGACGCTCTGCCAGATGGCAAAGGGGTAACCCTCGTGCTCCAGCAGGGTCTCGCCCGCGAAGGCGAGCGGCGCGGCGACCGGGATCTCCGCCTCGGCGAGACGGGTGGCAAACTCGTGCTCCTCGAGGATCTGGGCCCGACTCCAGCGGCCGGGACGGTAGAACTTCACCACATAGCGGCGACGATCCTCATCCTGAAACTGGTAGACCCGGTTTTCGTAGCTGTTGAGCTCGATAAGACCGGAGTCGAGCCGCAGGCCGCTGAGATCGAGCGCATCCATGATGAGGTCGGGATTGAGGTCGGAATAGTTGAAACGCATGTCATCCACCATAAGAAAGGGGCGCCGTTGCGCCCCATTCTATCACTACTGACCGGCATTGCCGTGTTCGCTGGTGACCGGACGTGTGTCACGTCCGGCCCGCCGCCGCACTCAGTTACAACCGGCTGATAAACTTGCTGCCCTGACGCAGGTTGCCCTTGCTGTCATCGGGCGCCGCCCCCTCCCGTTTCAGCACGAACTGGATATCCAGCGTCGGCCGTTTCAGGTTGTAGGGGTCGACCGCCAGACTGACCGGCAAGGTATAGATCTCGCCCGCTTTCAGGGTCACTTCACGGGGGCCGAACCACTGATACTCGGGCAAGCCCTCCACATCCAGCTGGTAGGTCTGGGGCTGCAGGGTCTTGTTGAGGATCTTGAGGGTGTAGGTGTTCTCGATAAGCCCCTCGCTGTTTTCACGGAACAGCTGGTTGCGATCCCGCAGGATATCGAGCCCCATCGGCATGATGGACATGGCGTTGTAGACAAACACCCCCAGCATCACCGCCATCACCAGCCCGTAGCCAATCAGCTTGGGCCGCGCCACATGGGTGGAGTCGTTGGCCAGCTTGTGCTCGGTGGTGTAGCTGATGAGTCCTTTCGGATAGCCCATCCGATCCATGGTCTGGTCGCAGGCATCGACGCAGGCGCCGCAGTTGATGCACTCGTACTGCAGGCCATCGCGGATATCGATGCCGGTCGGACAGACCTGCACGCAGAGATCGCAGTCGATACAGTCACCCAACCCCAGCGCCTTGGGGTCCGCCTTGCGGGAACGGGCACCACGGGTTTCGCCGCGCTTGGTGTCATAACCGACGATGAAGGTGTCCTTGTCGAACATGGCGGACTGGAAGCGGGCATAGGGGCACATGTGGATACACATAATGGCGCGCATCCAGCCTGCGTTGCCATAGGTGATGATGGTAAAGAAGCTCACCCAGAACAACTCCCAGCCCCCCGCCTGCAAGGTGAAGAAGTCCGGAACCAGCTCAGTCACATCCTGGAAGTAGGCGACGAAGGTCAGACCGGTCACCAGCGAGATCGCCAGCCAGGCCAGATGCTTGGCCCCCTTGCGGGCCAGCTTCTCGCCGCTCCAGGGCGCCTCGTCCAGCTTGCGCCGCTTGTTGGCGGGCCCTTCCAGCTTCTCTTCAAACCAGATGAACATGAAGGTCCAGACCGTCTGCGGGCAGAGATAGCCGCACCAGACCCGGCCGAGGAAGGTGGTCACGAAGAAGAGGGCGAAGGCGGCAATCATGAAGAGCCAGGCGAGCAGGGTCAGATCCTGCGGCCAGATGGTGGCGCCAAAGATATGGAATTGCTGGTGACCGAGGTCGAACAGCACCGCCTGTCGCCCCTCGTAACGCAGCCAGGGCAGCAGCACGAAGAGGGCGACGAAGAACCAGCCCATCCCCTTGCGCACCCGCTGCCAATACCCTTTCTGGGCCCGCACATAGATGCGGTTGCCCGGGTTGAATCTGTCGTCGCTGGCTTTGAACGTATGGGGGTTGAAGGTCCCGGTTACGTCCTTGTCGGTGACGTCCTTGATATCGATTTTATCGTGGTCGGCCATTGCAAGACATCGCTCCCTTATTTGTTATGGAGCGGATTATATCTTAAACAGCATGCTAATTGTGTGGATTAGATGTATCTAATATTGGCGTTTGATCGCAATTTTCGGCAACAAAAAAGCGCATCACCCCAAGGTGATGCGCTTCCGCTAAAGATTCACTTGATTCCGCGGGCCTTGAGCAGTGCCTCTTTGAAATCGGGCACATGATCCTTGGCCAGACCGGGGATCATCGCCTGCTTGTCGGATTCCCGCATTTTGAGGTGATAGATCAGCATGTCGTCGGTCAACTCGGACAGAGAACCTTCAAATCCCGCTTCGTTGGCCAGTTTGGCAACAAACTGCACCAGGCTGAGATCCTGTTCCTTGATCCAGGCAGGCTGCAACAACTCCAGCAGCTCTTCGATACGATGACATTGCATAGACAACCTCTTTAAATCTGTCACGTTAAACTCAGGCAACCTTACCCATCAAGGCTACTTCGATTCGATCCCGCCCATTATGCTTGGCCTGATAGAGTGCCGCATCCGCTTTCTGGATCAAATCGGCGATTTTCATGCTGTTATCCGGTATCAGTGTCGCAACACCAAAACTACATGTGACCCGACCGGAGACCAGTGACTTCTGGTGCGGGATAGCCAGCTCCTTGAGCGCCTGCCGCACATTGTCCGCCACCTGCAACGCCCCCTGCATGCCGGTGCAGGGCAGCAGCAGGGCGAACTCCTCGCCCCCATAACGGGCCGCCAGATCGTCCTCGCGCCGCTCCACCTCGGCCAGCAACCCAGCCACCTGTTGCAAACAGTCATCCCCCAGCTGATGACCGTAGAGATCGTTGAACTGCTTGAAGTAATCCACATCCACCAGCACCAGCGACAACGGTGCGCGGGCGCGGTGACAGCGACGCCAGGCCCGCTCCAGCGAGTCGTCGAGGTGGGCGCGGTTGGCGATGCCGGTCAGGCCGTCGAGGCGGGAGGTGAGGCGCAAATGCTCGGAAACCACCTTCAGCTCGGCCACCAGTTCGGCGTTGGAGAAACGGTGGTGGAGCGAGGCGATCTGATCCCGCCGCATCCGCCGCAGCAGGGTCGGCAGAAAGACAAACAGATAGCCCGCCAGCATGCAGGAGACGATCCGCTCTTGCTCGTTGCCATTGCCCAGCTCGAACAGCATTGCCATGCCCAGCGGCAGGGCAGAACCATAGAGGGTGCGGCGGCTGCCAAACAGCATGATGGCGCTGCCGGTGAGAATGAGGCTGGCGAGCATCATCATGGCGGCCCGATAGGTATCGGGCAGCTTGTCCATGTAGAGCAGCACCCCCAGCGCCCAGATGATGGAGGTGATAGTCACGCCGATGAAAAGTTCGCGCTCCAGCACCGGCAGCGGTGTCTGGTGCAGGCGGGATCGGCGCCAGCGCAGGTGCCAGCCCCGGCCAAGCAGCCACAGGAAAGTCCCTGCCAGCCAGCCAAGCGCTTCGGTGGCGGGCAGATAGTCGTGAAACAGCAGACTCCAGCCAAATGCCAACACGCCCAAACAGGGGAGACTGAACGATGCGTGGGTATAGAGCTGAGCCATGATGGCCTGCTTAACCTGGCGTGTCACACTCTGGGTCAACTGAGTACTCCTGTACAAGAGCCGAGCAGTCTACCACTACCCCCTGACCAGCAACAATAAAGCACCGTTTATTAAGAAGTTAGTCAATCAACTGGGGCTTACTCTGCGCTGGAAGGTGAGCCCTTGCTCACCCCTTCTCCAGCTCATCGAGGATCGGGCATTCGGGATTCTCATCCCCGTGGCAGCAGCAGACCAGCCCTTCCAGCGAGCTGAGCATGGCCTGCAGACCGGCAATGCGGGCGCGCAGATCAACGATCTTCTCCTGCGCCAGCTTCTTCACCTGGGCGCTGGTTCTGTGCTCGTTGCGATAGAGCGCCAGCAGCTCCTGACACTCCTCCAGATTGAAACCGGTCTCCCGCGCCCGCTTGACGAAACGCAGCTCGCGCAGCGCGCCTTCCGTGTAGCTGCGGTAGCCGTTGTCGCTGCGTACCGGGGCGGTGATGAGGCCGATGCTCTCGTAGTAACGGATGGTCTTGGCGGTCAGCCCCGTGGCCTTGGCAACCTTGCTGATGTTCATTTATGCCTCCTTACTGATCGGGTTGGATGCTGGCCCGTGCGCCGCCCTGGGCTGCCAGCGTTTCAATAACAGGGAATTGCTCAAAACGGTAATGCTGCTCAGGGCCATGGCCGCCCCCGCCAGCTCGGGGCTGAGGTAGCCCAGCGCCGCCAGCGGAATGCCGATGATGTTGAACACGAAGGCCCAGAACAGATTCTGCTGGATGGTGCGCCAGGTTGCCGCCGAGATGTCGATGGCATCGGCCACCAGCCGCGGGTCTGATCGCATCAGGGTGATGGAGGCGGTCTCCATCGCCACATCGGAGCCGGAGCCCATGGCTATGCCGACATCCGCCGCCGCCAGTGCCGGGGCGTCGTTCACCCCGTCCCCCACCATGGCCACCAGCCCGCGAGTTTGCCCCCGCAGCGCCTCGACCTTCGCCACCTTGCCCGCTGGCAGCACGGAGTCAAACGCCCCGTCCAGCCCCAGCTTGGCGGCGATATGGGCCACCGGCGCCGGTGCATCGCCGCTCACCAGCCAGCTGGCGATACCGCGCTGACGCAGGGTGGCGATGGCTTCCGCACTCTCGGGGCGCAAGGTATCGGCCAGTGCGGCGATACCGGCGACCGCACCGTCGATGGCGACCCAGACCCGGGTCGCCCCATCGGCGGTTTGTTCATTCTGTTGCGGCGGTTCAATGCCGAGCTGGGTCAGCAGGGAGCCATTACCGATGGCGACTGTGTGACCCGCTACCTGACCGACAATACCGGCACCGACCCGCACCTCCACCGCCTCCGGCTGGGGCAGCACCACCTCTTTGTCGACCGCCTCGCGCATCGCCAGCGCCAGCGGGTGCTCACTCGCCTGCTGCAAGGCTGCGGCGAGGCGCAACTGCTCGCCGTTGCCGCTCCAGCTTGCCAGCACCGGCCGCCCCTGCGTCAGGGTGCCTGTCTTGTCGAAGATCAGCGCCTTGATGGCATGGGCCTTCTGCAGGGTATCGACATCCTTGATCAGAATGCCGTGGCGGGCCGCCACCCCGGTGCCGGTGACGATAGCGGCAGGTGTCGCCAGCCCCAGCGCGCAGGGACAAGCGATCACCAGCACCGCCACCGCTGCCAGCAGCGCCTGCGCGAAGTCATTGCTGATGGCGTACCACACCAGCAGGGTAAACAGGGCGATGGCCATCACCACCGGTACGAACACGGCGGAGACCTTGTCCACCAGTTGCTGCAACGGGGCCTTGCCCATCTGGGCACTCTCCACCAACGCGATGATCTTGCTGAGGCTGGAATCCTCCCCCACGGTAGTGGCTTCGATCTCCAGCACGCCGGAGCGGTTGATGGCACCGCCCAGTACCTTGTCGCCCTCACCACGCGGCACCGGCAGGCTCTCGCCGGTGAGGATCGACTCGTCCAGCTCGCTCTCGCCGCTCACGATTCTGCCATCCACCGGCACCCGCTCGCCCACCAGCACCCGCAGTCGATCACCGCGCAGCACCTCGTCGATGGCGACGCTCTGCCACGCTTCGCCACGCCAGACGGTAGCGGTTTCCGGCCGCAGCGCCATCAGTTCGCGAATGGCGGACTGGGTGCTGCGTCTGGCTCGTGCCTCCAGCAACTTGCCGAGGGAAATCAGGGTAATGATGATGGCACTCGCCTCGAAATAGAGCTGGCCGCTGGCAGCCATGCCCAGAGTCAGCAACAGATAGAGGCTGTAGAAGTAGGCGGCGCTGGTGCCGGTCGCCACCAGCACATCCATGTTGGCTGCGCGGTTCTTGATGGCGAGCCAGGCGCCACGATAGAAGCGGGCTCCAATCCAGAACTGCACCGGGGTGGCGAGCAGCAGCTCCAGCCAGGCGGGCAGATGCCAGGGGAACAGTCCCGCCATGGCCAGCATCCCCACCAGCAGCGGCAAAGTGAGCAAAGCCGAGACGATGACCCGGGTCTGCGCCTTACGGGCAGTGGCGGCCTCCTGCGCTTCGCGCTCCAGCAACTGCTGGCGGCGGCCGCTGGCCGAGCTCTGCGCCAGTTTGGCGCCAAAGCCGAGCGCTTCTATATGTTCACGCAGGGCGGCGGGGCTCTGGGCGCCCGGCACCAGCACGATACGGGCCTGCTCGATGGAGAAGTTGACCTCGGCGGAGATGACGCCCGGCAGTGCCGCCAGCATCTTGTTCAGCCGAGCCGAGCAACCGGCACAGGTCATGCCGGTGATTTGAAACTGGATGGTCTCGCTGCCGTAGTCGTAACCCTGACTCTTGATACTGTCGAGCACCACAGGCAGGCGATCGGGGCTGGCCAGCTCAATGGCCGCCTGCTCCAGCGCGAAGTTGACGGTGGCCGATACCCCGTCGAGTTTGTTGAGGCTGGCCGCGATGCGGCTGGCGCAGTTAGCGCAGCTCATGCCACTGAGCGGCAATTGCAGATGAATGAGGTGTTGCTGTTGAGTCGTCATGCTGTTCCTCCCGGGAACCCGTCGGCACCACGAAACGCCGACCGGCAAACCCTAACCTTTACTGTAAGGGCAAGCTCAAGCAGTTCACACCCGCTTTTTAAAACAGTGTTGGAAAACGCGGATAAAAAATGGCGCCACCCTCGACGAGGGTGGCGCCATGATCCAGCTCATTCAGATGCCGTATTGGGCGCGATAAGCCTTCATGGCCGCCAGTTGTGCTGCCAGCTCCGGCTGTTCGGCCTGCTTCTCTTCCAGATAGGCGATGAGATCGCTCATCTGGATGATGGCGATGATGTGGGCGCCGTAGTCGCGCTCCACTTCCTGAATGGCGGAGAGCTCGCCCTTGCCCTTCTCCTGACGGTCCAGCGCGATCAGCACGCCTGCCAGCGAGGCACCGTTGGCCTGGATCAGGTCCATAGATTCGCGGATGGCGGTACCAGCGGTGATGACGTCGTCCACCAGCATGATGCGCCCCTTGAGCGGGCTGCCCACCAGATTGCCGCCTTCACCGTGATCCTTGGCCTCCTTGCGGTTGAAGCACCAGGGTACATCCACATCATGTTGCTCCACCAGCTGCACTGCAGTGGCAGAAGCGATGGGGATCCCCTTGTAGGCCGGGCCAAACAGCACATCGAACTCGATGCCGGCATCCATCAGGGCGGCGGCATAGAAGCGGCCGAGGCGGGCCAGATCGCGGCCGCTGTTGAACAGACCGGCGTTGAAGAAGTAGGGGCTTTTACGACCGGATTTCAGGGTAAATTCACCGAATTTGAGGACCTGTTTCTCCAGGGCGAACTCGATAAATTGACGCTGGTAGGCTTTCATTCTGGCTCCTTGCTTGGCTTGTCGTTGTCTTGTGTGGGGGTATAAAAAAACGCGGCCAATGCCGCGTTTGTAAAATCAGGAGAGTGACTGCTTCTGCAGCGCAATAATCTCTTCAATGCCGCCCTTGGCGAGCCCCAGCATCGCCAGCAGCTCCTCATGGGTGAAGGGCTCGGCCTCCGCAGTGCCCTGTACCTCGATGATGCGGCCATCTTCGGTCATCACCACGTTCATGTCGGTCTCGGCGGCGGAGTCTTCGATGTACTCCAGATCGCAGATGGCTTCGCCCTGATACATACCGACGGAGACGGCGGCGATCATCTGCTTGAGCGGGCTCTGCTTGAGCATGCCCTTCTCAACCATCCAGTTCAGCGCATCCACCAGCGCCACGCAGGCACCGGTAATGGAGGCGGTGCGGGTGCCGCCATCGGCTTGCAACACATCACAGTCAACGGTGATGGAGTGCTCGCCCAGTGCGGTCAGGTCTACTGCTGCGCGCAGGGAGCGGGCGATCAGACGGGAGATTTCCAGCGTACGGCCACTCTGCTTGCCGGAGGCCGCTTCGCGGTTCATCCGGGAGTGGGTGGAACGCGGCAGCATGCCGTATTCGGCAGTGACCCAACCCTGGCCCTTCCCTTTCAGGAAGCGCGGAACGCTGGTGTCGACGCTGGCGGTGCAGAGCACGCGAGTGTTACCGAACTCCACCAGCACTGAGCCTTCTGCATGTTTGGTGAAATTGCGGGTAATGGTAACCGGGCGAAGTTGCGCGGCACTGCGATCGCTGGGACGTGACATGGAACGGACCTCTGGGCTGGCTCAAATTGGCGGGGGATTATAAGTGATCCCGCCCCAAATATCAGCCGCTAAAACCACGGCATCGGCTGACGAGCAGGGCCGGGCTGAGTATACTGGCCGCACACTTCATCAAGCCCGGAACAATCAATGATTCACAGCATGACCGCCTACGCCCGCAAGGAATTCAAGGGCGACTGGGGCACAGCCGTTTGGGAAATTCGTTCGGTAAACCAGCGCTATCTGGAAACCTACATTCGCCTGCCGGAGCAACTGCGCAGCCTGGAGCCGGTACTGCGTGAGCGTTTCCGCGCCAAGCTGCAGCGCGGCAAGGTGGAGTGCAACCTGCGTTTCGAGGCCGCTCAAGCCGATGCAAAACAGCTGCATATCAATGAAGAGCTGGCCAAGCTCATCATCGACAGCGCCAACTGGGTAATGAAAGAGGCGGGCCAGGGCCAGCTCAACCCGGTCGATGTACTGCGCTGGCCCGGCGTCATGGCCGCCGCCGAGCAGGACATGGACGCGGTCGCCACCGAGCTGCTCGGCGGCTTTGACCAGACCATGGAAGATTTTCTCGCCTCCCGCGCCAGCGAAGGGGCCAACCTCAAGACGCTCATCGAACAGCGTCTGGCCGGTATTCAGGTGGAAGTGAAGAAGGTGCGCGTCCATCTGCCGCAGATCATCGAGTGGCAGCGCCAGAAGCTCACCGACCGTCTGGCCGAAGCCAAGGTTGAGCTGGATCCGGCCCGCATCGAGCAGGAGATCGTGCTGCTGGCCCAGAAGATCGACGTGGCCGAAGAGCTGGATCGTCTGGAGATGCACATCAGCGAGACCAACAAGATCATGAAGAAGGGTGGCGCCTGCGGTCGTCGTCTCGACTTTATGATGCAGGAGTTCAACCGCGAGTCGAACACCCTCGGCTCCAAGTCCATCAACGCCGAAGTGACCCAGTCCGCCGTCGAGCTGAAGGTCCTCATCGAGCAGATGCGCGAGCAGATCCAGAACATCGAGTAACGTTTTTCGGCGTTTATCGCTGGTTCAGATGACTCACAAACCCCTGATTTTCAGGGTTTTTTTGTTTTTGGATGTCTGCATCGTTCTGGATTGTTCGAGCAAAGTGGTATCACCATACGACGCAACTCCCCTTCCCCATAACGTGATACTGAATCGCTGAATCAGGCAATCAAGAAGCCGCTCACACAGAACGGCCTCTCGTTCGAGAAGCGATGGGTCCATGACCTGTGTGATACCGCAAGGTCACTGCCAGACCAAGCAGGATGTGATGATGCCCTTGCCAAACCCGGCAGACCTCACATCAGGAGCTTGTTCGGACCCTTCTGACGCGAGGGCTTATTAGCGCGATGATATTGGCTGAAAAGAGGGCTGCGAATTCGGCGCAGCCTTGCGACCTACCTCGGGCCGTAAGCCAGCATAAAGACGTTAATGGCACGCTCCACGACCTCTGCCATCTCCTTATCATCTGGGCATGCTCTTGCTCCGAGCAGGAGAGGCTCGAGCATCTCGACTTCTAGCAAGCCTTTGAGGTGCATGGCTGCCGCCCAGCTGTTTTCGATGACACAGAGTTGGCCACTGCGAGATTGCTGTTCAATATATTGGCTGATGTATTGCCAGCCGCGTTGTGGCCCAAGGCGATAATATTCGCGGCCAATATTGGTACGGGCGGACTCATGGACAATCACCGCGCGCAGGCCAATGACGTCCGGATTGAGGATAAAACGCAGGTAGTGAAGGCCTAAACGGGTGATCTCTTCGCGCACCGGCTTGGCCGGATTCATCGACATGAACGCTTCCGCAATCCGCTGCCGACCAAACTCGTCTATCACTGCGGCAAACAGCTCTTCTTTCGAGCTGAAATAGTTATACAGCGTGGCCTTGGACCCACCAGTCCGGTTGGCGATCTCCGACATGGTGGTGTTTTCAAACCCAAGCTGGGTAAACGCTTCCCTGGCCACATCGAGGATCGCCTGTCGCCGTTCTTCGCTTTTAACTCTCATTGCAAACCTTCATTAATGAACTCATCAGTCTAGTTTTGCTTGACGAAGAGGCTTTGTCAAATTATAACCAAACCGTACAGTTCAGTTATCAGGAGTACATGTGTCATTCCTCTCTCGTGACGTTGCAGACAACCATTCGCAGGGTTGGCGAGTCTGTTGTTGGTCCCTGTTTGCCCTGCTCAGTGGTTGTGCCCATCAACCTGATCTGCCCAGCGATGCCCTTGCCAGCGCCGATACCCTCGAGCACAGCAAGAGTTTGCTGGCGACGCGTCAGGACAGCTGGCCTCAATCCCACTGGTGGCAGCGTTACCATGATAATCAGCTCGATCAGTTGATCCGGGAGGCACTGCACCATGCGCCGTCTCTGGCCATCGCACAGGCCCGTCTGCGCAGTGCCGAGGGGATGGCAAGACAAGCCGGAGCCAGTGAGATGCCGCAGCTCTCTGTGAGTGGTGATGTCACCCGGCAGCGGGTGAGTTACAACTACAGCTCACTGCCCCCGCATGGCTGGAACACGTTTGGCAGCGGTATGGCGAACTTTAGTTATGAGTTCGACTTTTGGGGCAAGAACCGGGCCACGGTGGAAGCCGCGCGCTCGACGCTGGCTGCCAGCGAAGCGGAGCAGGCCGATGCCGAGCGGGTGCTGGTCAGTGCCCTGATGCAGTCTTATGTCGAGCTGGCCCGTTTGTACGCCAATCGCGACACAGCCGCAGAAGCGCTGAAGATCCGCAGTGAGACCGTCAGCCTGTTCCAGCAGCGTTACAACAACGGTCTGGAAACCCTGGGGTCAGTGCGTCAGGTCGAATCACTCAAGGCGAGTGCCGAGCAAGAGTTGCTGGGAGTGGAAGAGACCATAGTGCTGCAGAGCCATGCCATTGCCGCCCTGCTCGGTAAGGGGCCGGATCGCGGACTGGCTCTGCAGCGCCCGGCGCTGGCCATGACCTCGGTGTTTGGTTTGCCGGACAGCGCCGGTATCGACTTGCTGGGGCACAGACCGGATGTGACCGCTGCCCGCTGGCGCGTTGAAGCTGCCGCCCAGGAGGTCGGTGTCGCAGAAACCCTGTTCTATCCGAACGTCTCGTTGTCAGCCTTCTTTGGTAACCAGTCGATGGGGCTCGACAAGCTGCTCGAGTCCGGCTCGCAAACGGCGGGGGTCGGTGGAGCCCTCTATCTGCCGATCTTTACCGGCGGCAAGCTGGAAGGTCAGCTGGACAGTGCCCGTGGTCGCTATCAAGAAGCCGTTGCGCAATATAACCAAACGCTGACCCAGGCCATGCAGCAGGTGGCCGATGCCGTCACCAGCCAGGATGCGCTCAAGGCACGGTTGATCCAGTCCCGGACTGCGGTGGATGCGGCCGAAGATGCCTACCGGATTGCCAATAACCGCTACAAGGGCGGGTTGTCTACCTACCTGGATGTGCTCAGTGCCGAGGCAGCCTTGCTGCAGAGCCGTCAGGTACTGGTCAACATGCAGGCCCGTGCTCTCTCCATTGATGTCTCGCTGGTCCACGCACTGGGTGCGGGTTACAGCGTTGCCCACTCTTGATAAAAGACAGGAAATTCAATTGTATGTCGCAACAAGTTCAACACTCCGACTCCGCTGCCGAGCAGACGTTTGATGCCCGTGAGGCCAATGCCCGGCGGCGTCGTGGCTTTATCGGGCTGGCGGCCGCCGTTGCGGTCGCGGCCGGTGGTTATGGCGCTTACTGGTATTTCGTCGGCTCGCATTATGTCTCGACCGACAACGCCTACACCGCGGTCGAGCTGGCCGAGGTCACTCCGGCAGTGGGCGGGATCATCAAGCGTATTCAGGTGGTCGATACCCAGCATGTCCGTAAGGGTGACCTGCTGGTCGAGATCGATGACACCGATGCCCAATTGGCATTGGCACAGGCTGAGGCCGATCTGGCGCTGGCCAAGCGGCGGGTACACAGCTACCAGGCCAATGACGAAGGGCTGGCGGCGCAGGTGAAGGCGCGCGAGGCCGACCAACTGCGAGCCCAGGCGCAACTCCAGGCGGCTCAAGCCGATCTGGATCGGGCCCGGGTGGATTTTGACCGTCGTGCCGCCCTGCAGGCCTCCGGCTCGGTATCGGGCGAAGAGCTGACCAATGCCCGCAATGGATTGATTCAGGCCCAGGCCAATCTGAGCGCGGCGCGCGCCTCCTCGGCGCAAAGCGTGGCCAACGTACACTCGACCATCGGCTCGCAAAAGGCCAATGCGGCGCTGATCCAGGACACCACGGTGGATACCAACCCGGAAGTGCTGCTGGCCAAGGCCCGTCTTGAGCAGGCCAGAGTCGATCTGTCACGGACCCGCATTTTTGCCAACGTCGATGGTGTGATCGCCAAGCGTCAGGTACAGGTGGGTCAGCGCGTACAGATTGGCGCACCGTTGATGAGCGTGGTGCCCCTGCATACCGTGCACGTGGATGCCAACTTCAAGGAGGTGGAGCTGCGTAGCGTCAAGATCGGCCAGCCGGTCGAGATCACCGCTGACCTCTATGGCAACGAAGTGGTCTATCACGGCACGGTGAGCGGCTTCTCCGGCGGCACCGGCTCGGCGTTTGCGATGATCCCGGCCCAGAACGCCACCGGTAACTGGATTAAGGTGGTGCAGCGTTTGCCGGTTCGTATCGAGCTCGATCCCGCCGAGCTTGCCAGTCGTCCGCTGCAGGTGGGGCTGTCGATGATCGCCACCATTGATACCCGCGCCGAGGCGCCCGGTCCGGCACTGGCCGAGCGTACCCACACCGATGACCGCAAGCAGGGCTGAGGAGATACGTGATGCAACACGTCGCTGAGCCGGCCCCGCTGCGCGGAGCACAACTGGCATTAGGCGCTGGCATCCTGGCGATGGCCAACTTCCTGGCGGTGCTCGACACCACCATCGCCAACGTGTCTGTCTCCAACATTGCCGGTAGTCTGGGCACCTCGACCAGCCAGGGCACCTACGTCATCACCTCTTATGCGGTAGCCGAGGCGATCTCGGTACCGCTGACCGGCTGGTTGGCGTCGCGCTTTGGTCCGATCCGGGTGTTTGCTACCTGCTTTATCCTGTTTGGTCTGTTCTCGCTGCTGTGCGGCATGGCCACCAGCATGAACATGCTGGTGCTGTTTCGGGTCTTTCTCGGGTTGTGCGGGGGGCCGCTGATGCCACTGTCGCAGACCCTGATGATGCGCATTTTCCCCAAGGACAAGGCGCACGCAGCGATCGGGATCTGGAGCATGACCACGCTGGTCGCACCAATCATGGGGCCGATTCTGGGCGGGATCCTGTGTGACCAATACAGCTGGCCCTACATCTTCTATGTGAAGGCGCCGTTTGCCCTGCTGGCCGGGGTGATGTGCTGGAAGCTGTTGCGACCGTTCGAATCAAAGACCCTCAAGCTGCCTATCGACAAGGTGGGACTGGTGTTGCTGATCGTCTGGGTTGCGGCGCTGCAAATCATGCTCGATGAGGGCAAGGATCACGACTGGTTCGAGTCGACCCGGATTGTGACCCTGGCGATCATCGCGGCCATCGGCTTTGTCGCCTTCCTGATTTGGGAGCTGACCGAACGCAATCCGGTGGTCGATTTGCGGGTGTTCCGTCATCGGGGCTATCGCACCAGTATGCTGACCCTGTCACTCGGTTTTGGTGCCTTTTTCGGCATCACGGTACTGACCCCGCTGTGGCTGCAGATCTACATGGGCTATACCGCCACCATCGCCGGTTATTCAACGGCCATGATGGGGATTCTGGCGGTGTTCCTGGCGCCCTTGATTGCCAATCTGGCGACCAAGATCGATCCGCGGCCCATGGTGTTTATCGGTGTGCTCTGGCTGGGCAGTTGGACCCTCTACCGCAGCCACGCCAACATGGACATGACCTTCTGGCAGATAAGCTTCCCCATGCTCTTCCAGGGGATCGGCATGCCGCTGTTCTTTGTGCTGCTCACCGGCATCGCGCTGGGCAGCGTGCTCGCCCGTGAAATGGAGTCCGCCGCCGGTTTGATGAACTTTATCCGGACGCTCTCCGGCGCGGTGGCCACCTCCATGGTCAACACCGGCTGGGAGCGCGAGACCCGCTATGTGCGGGCTGAACTGGCCGGACTGACCGACCGCGCGGGTGACACTACCCAGGCGATGCAGATGGCAGGTGCCGGGGAGCAGAGCAAAGGCACCCTGGAGTGGCTGTTGCAAGGCCAAAGCGTGATGGTGGCCACCAACAAGATCTTCATGATTATTGCCGTGCTGTTTTTCGTGGCTGCGTTTGCCATCTGGCTGGCGCCCCGCCCGAAAACACAGGTAGACACTTCCGTAGTGCACTAGGTCCCTCAGCCCTGAGGGGACTACGCCTGGACAGGTCGTTCTGTTCAGGCTTTTTTTCATTTTTCGGCCAGAGGGTTTGCCGCCAGCCGCCGGAGAGTCAGCGGCTGGGAAGCGCCCTAGCCTCTCGGCATCACCAGTGCAGGTTGGTGAGGGTCGCTCAGCCGCTCGGCCAGATAGTCCACCAGCAGTCGCACCTTGGGGGAGAGGTGGCGGTTGTGGGGATAGAGGGCCCAGATCCCCTCGGCCGGGGCCCGCAGTTCGGGCAGCAGCTCGATCAGCTCCCCTCGCGCCAGATGGTCGCTCACGTAGTAGTCCGGCAGCTGGATGATGCCGATCCCCTTGAGCGCCGCATCCAGCAGGGCGTGGCCGCTGTTGCACTGCAGCAGGCCGCGCACCCGCACGCTGTGGGGGCGACCATCCAGAGTGAAGTGCCACTCGTCGCTGTTGCCCACCAGACAGGTGTGGCGAGTCAGCTCGGAGAGGCTGTTGGGCATGCCGTGGCGGGCGGTGTAAGCCGGCGAGGCGCAGACATAGGGCACCCGCTGCGCCAGCTTGCGCGCCACCAGCGTTGAATCCTTGAGGTGGCCGAGCCGCAGCGCCAGATCGTAGCCTTCGTGCACCAGATCCAGCAGCTGGTTGGTGAGGTTGAGGGTCACCTCCAGCTGGGGGAAGCGCACCATGAAGTCGTTCACCAGCGGGGCGATGCGGCTCTCGCCGTAGGAGACGGGGGCCGTGATGCGCAGCGTTCCTTGCGGTACCGCCTGATGGCGCCCCACCGCCAGCTCCGCCTCGTAGAGGTTGTCGAGCAGCTGACGGCAGTGGCGATAGTAGATCTCACCAAGCTCGGTGAGCCGCACCTGGCGGGTGGTACGCAGCAGCAGCTTGGCCTGCAGCCGATCTTCCAGCTGCGCCACCTGACGGCTCACTTGCGCCACCGATACTCCCAGCTTGCGCGCCGCTGGGGTAAAGCCCCCCTGCTCCGCCACGCTGACAAATTCACAGATCCCTTCCCAGCCGAACATTATTACCTGTGTGTAAAAGTGATTTGAGATTTGCCCTCATTATCACCAAATCGGCGGGAAACTACACTGAATGTCCGAACTCATCTCTGTTCACCCTGCTCAACAAGAAGGATGTCATTCATGGCACAGGTTCAAAGCATCAAGTGTAAGGCCGCCATCGCCTGGGGCCCGGGTCAGCCCCTCTCCATCGAAGAGGTCGACGTCATGCCACCGCAAGCAGGCGAGGTGCGGGTGCGCATCGTCGCCACCGGTGTCTGCCACACCGATGCCTTCACGCTGTCCGGTGAGGATCCGGAAGGGGTCTTCCCCTGCATCCTCGGTCACGAGGGGGGCGGCATCGTCGAATCCGTCGGCGAAGGGGTCACCAGCGTCAAGGTGGGGGATCACGTAATCCCGCTCTACACCCCCGAGTGCGGCGAGTGCAAATTCTGCAAATCCGGCAAGACCAATCTGTGCCAGAAGATCCGCGCCACCCAGGGCAAGGGGCTGATGCCGGACGGCACCACCCGTTTCTCGAAAGATGGCCAGCCCATCTATCACTACATGGGCACCTCCACCTTCAGCGAATACACGGTACTGCCGGAGATCTCCATCGCCAAGGTCGACCCGGCCGCCCCGCTGGAAGAGGTCTGCCTACTCGGTTGCGGCGTCACCACCGGCATCGGCG
The DNA here is from genome assembly GCF_027705265.1 of Aeromonas sp. QDB11. Classification (NCBI taxonomy): domain Bacteria; kingdom Pseudomonadati; phylum Pseudomonadota; class Gammaproteobacteria; order Aeromonadales; family Aeromonadaceae; genus Aeromonas; species Aeromonas sp. QDB11. The sequence continues at coordinate 161,030 of NZ_JAPDBM010000001.1, forward strand.
CCGTGATGAACACCGCCAAGGTGAAGGAGGGTGAGAGCGTCGCCATCTTCGGGCTGGGCGGTATCGGCCTCTCCGCGGTGATCGGCGCCCGTCTGGCCAAGGCCGGTCGCATCATCGCCATCGACATCAACGAGAGCAAATTCGAGCTGGCCCGCAAGCTGGGCGCCACCGACTGCATCAACCCGAACGATTACGACAAGCCGATTCAGGAGGTGATCGTCGAGCTGACCGATGGCGGCGTCGACTTCTCGTTCGAGTGCATCGGCAACGTCAAGGTGATGCGCGCGGCGCTGGAGTGCTGCCACAAGGGTTGGGGCGAGTCGGTCATCATCGGCGTCGCCGGCGCGGGTCAGGAGATCAGCACCCGTCCATTCCAGCTGGTGACCGGTCGGGTCTGGCGCGGCAGCGCCTTCGGCGGGGTACGCGGTCGCAGCGAACTGCCGAACTATGTGCAGCGCTACATGCAGGGGGAGTTCCGCCTCGATGACTTCATCACCCACACCATGCCGCTGGAGCAGATCAACGAGGCGTTCGAACTGATGCACCAAGGCAAGAGCATCCGCACCGTCATCCACTACTGAGCATAATCACCCCGCCCGCTACCACGGGCGGGGTGCAGGAGCCCTTCGATGAATCTGGAAATTATCAGCAGCAACAAGAGCTTCGGCGGCTGGCACAAGCGCTATCGTCACAGCGCCAGCGTGCTCGGCTGCGAGATGAATTTTGCCATCTATCTGCCGCCTCAGGCCCTCACCGGCCAGAAAGTCCCGGTGCTCTACTGGCTCAGCGGCCTCACCTGCACCGATGAGAACTTCATGCAGAAGGCGGGCGCCCAGCGCATCGCCGCCGAGCTCGGCATCGCGCTGGTGGCACCGGACACCAGCCCGCGCGGCGACGGCGTAGCGGACGATCCCGGTTATGACCTCGGCATGGGGGCAGGCTTTTACGTCAATGCCAGCCAGAGCCCCTGGCAGGCTCACTACCAGATGTATGACTACGTCACCCGCGAGTTGCCTGAGGTGATAGAGACCCACTTCCCGGTCTCGACCCGACGCGCCATCAGCGGCCACTCCATGGGCGGTCACGGTGCGCTGATCGCCGCGCTGCGCGAGCCGGGTCGCTACCGCTCGGTCTCGGCGTTCAGCCCGATCTGCCACCCGAGCCGCTGCCCCTGGGGCCAGAAGGCGCTCGGGGCGTATCTCGGCAGCAATCCGCTGTTGTGGCAGGAGTGGGATGCCTGCCAACTGCTGCGCCACCAGCCGGTCACGCCGCTACCAACCTTGGTGGATGTGGGGCTGGATGATCCCTTCCTCGCCGAGCAGCTGCATATCGATGCGCTGGCAGAGGTGGCCGCCAGCAAGGGGTGGCCGCTAGAACTCAACCGCCACGAGGGCTACGACCACAGCTACTACTTCGTGGCGAGCTTTATCGAGGCGCACCTGCGCTTTCACGCCCGCCATCTCTGATCAACACAGGCCCGTAACGGGCCTGTTTCAGTTGGGGGTTGTGGTGATCGGTTGGCATCAGCTGCCGACACGACTCACATCGCCGGAACCGGCGATCTCGCTACGCAGCCGGGGATCGCCCCAATAGCTGACCGACCCCGAGCCCGCGATGCCGACCTTGAGCAGATCCTGCGCCCGCACCTCCACATCTCCGCTGCCAGCGATATTGACCTCGACCTCCTCACCCTTGAGATTGCCCCCCTGAATATCACCCGAACCGGCGATGTTCAACGTGAGCGCTTTGGCCGATCCCTCCCCCAGATCCAGACTGCCCGCCCCGGCAATATTGCCTTCCAACCGATTCATCTCCAGCCCGCTGGCTGTCAGGTCACCGACCCCGGCCACCGACAGTACCAGCGAATCCCCCTTGAAGCCGCTCAACTCGCCGCTGGCAATGCCCGCCAGCGCCAATTCGTGGAGCTCGGGCAGGGTAATGGTGAGCTCCAGCGGCTCGGTGGGGTCGAGCCGGTAACCCTCCTTCACCTCGATCTCCAGCTTGTCGTCCCGCTCGGTCAGCACCAGATAGGGCAGCAGGTTCTCCTGCCCCTTGATCAGGATGCCGCGCGGCTCCCCCGCCACCAGATAGAGGGTGGCAGGCACGCCTGCCAACACCCGGGTCACCCTCTCGCCCAACGGTTGCTGGCGCTCGATCACGGCGCCAGCACCGCGGATCCGGGTTTCGTCCAGCCAGTGACACCCACTGAGCCCCGCCATCAACATGACAACCATCATCCATTTCATCGCTACTCTCCTCCTTATGTGTTGGCCATCCAGGGCCAGTTGGTTTTCATGCTTTGCAAAGCGCGAGCCAAAAATTAACTTAATGATTCAAAAGGAAATAACCATTAAACCCAGAACAAACCGAAGAATTCAGAGAGCCATTTAGACCATATTTTGGTGAAAATAACCATTCTCGAACGGATATGATCGTGGCTGATTGGCGGGTCGTCCTGCCGGTCACTATGCTGACAGCCCGTGGAAGTTTTTAATTGCCCTGCCTGTCTGTTGAGCCAATAGTGGTACTTCGTGCGTACCAAGCTCTCCATTGCGGTAATGTCATTACCACTGTCTTGTCAGTCTTCACTGCCAACAAGGAGCCAGAGCGTGACCCAAGCAAGCCCTCTCTATGCCACCGCCACCGGTCTGCCGGAACCGACTCGCACCCCGCTGCTGACCGGCAGCGATCCCGAGCAGAAACGGCGCGAACTGCTCGCCTACTTCTGCCAGACCTTCGATCTCTACGACTCACTGTTCGACTGTCTGGCCGATGAGCGGGCCTGGTTCAACAAGGCGATCCCGCTGCGCCATCCGCTCATCTTCTACTACGGCCACACCGCCGCCTTCTTCATCAACAAACTGCTGGCGGCACGCCTGATCGAGCAGCGGCTGGATGCCCGCATCGAGGCCATGGTCGCCATCGGGGTGGACGAGATGAGCTGGGACGATCTGGACGAGACCCACTATGACTGGCCAAAAGTCGCCGAGCTGCGCAGCTATCGGGCCAAAGTCCGTTCGCTGGTGTGCGACTTCATCCGCCAGATGCCGCTCATCCTGCCCATCGACTGGCAGAGCCCGGCCTGGGTGATCCTGATGGGGATAGAGCACGAGCGCATCCACCTCGAGACCTCCAGCGTGCTGATCCGCCAGTTGCCGCTCGCCTGGGTGCGGCAGCAGCCTTATTGGCCCGCCTGTACCGAAGCCCGCCACCACATTGATCAGGTGCCCGCCAACAGCCTGCTGCCGGTGGCCGGCGGCAAAGTGCGCCTTGGCAAGCGGGACGCCACCTACGGCTGGGACAACGAATATGGCGAGCGCCAGATCGAGCTGGCCCCGTTTCAGGCCAGCCGCATGCTGGTGAGCAATGCCGAGTACCTCGCCTTCGTCCAGGCGGGCGGCTACGGCCAGCAACAGTGGTGGGATGAGGAAGGCTGGGGCTGGTGTCAGTACGCCAAGGCGCAGATGCCCACCTTCTGGGTCGGCGACCCCGCCGAGCCCGAACAATTGCAGCTGCGGCTGATGACCGAGCAGGTCGCCATGCCATGGGACTGGCCGGTCGAGGTGAATCAGCTGGAGGCGGCTGCCTTCTGCCGCTGGAAGGCGGCCCGGACCGGGCTCCCCATCCAGCTGCCGAGCGAGGCGGAGTGGCAGCTGCTGCGCGAACAGCTACCCGGCGATCAGCCGGACTGGACGGAGGCACCCGGCAATATCAATCTGGCCCGTTTCGCCTCCTCCTGCCCGGTGGATGCCTGCCCGCAAGGGGAGTTCTTCGATTTGGTGGGCAATGTCTGGCAGTGGACCAGCACCGCCATCGATGGCTTCGACGGCTTTAAAATCCACCCGCTCTACGACGACTTCTCCACCCCCACCTTTGATGGCAAGCACACCCTGATCAAGGGCGGCAGCTGGATCAGCACGGGTAACGAAGCGCTCAAATCATCCCGTTACGCCTTCCGGCGTCACTTCTTCCAGCATGCGGGTTTCCGCTATCTGGTCTCCCGTTATCAGGAACCCGTTATCGTGAATCCCTATGAAACCGACACGCTGGTCGCTCAGTACCTCGACTTCCAGTACGGCCCGAGCCACTTCGGGGTAGCCAACTACGCCAAGACGCTTGCTGATCTTGCTGGCGAGCTGTGCAGCAACCACCAGCGGGCGCTGGATATCGGTTGTGCCACCGGCCGCGCCAGCTTTGAACTGGCCCGCCACTTCCAGCATGTGGACGGGGTCGACTACTCGGCCCGCTTCATCGATGTGGCGCTGGCCCTCGCCAGTCAGGACAGTTTCCGCTACGCCATTCCGCTGGAGGGTGAACTGGTGGAGTATTGCGAGGCACGCCTGTCGAGCCACGGGCTGGGGGCGAGTCAGGCTGAGCGCATCCACTTCAGTCAGGGGGATGCCTGCAACCTCAAGCCCAAATATGACCACTACGATCTGGTGCTCGCCTCCAACCTGATCGACCGGCTACGGGAGCCCGCCCGCTTCCTGCGGGATATCGCCCCCCGGCTGCGCAGCGGTGGCCTGCTGGTGCTCACCAGCCCCTACACCTGGCTGGCGGAATATACCCCGCCAGCCAACTGGCTCGGCGGCATTCGCGAAAACGGCGAGGCGCTCACCACCTATCAGGCGCTGCAACGGCTGCTGGCGGCAGAGTTCGAGGAGCACTGCCCGCCGCGGGATGTGCCTTTCGTCATCCGCGAGACAGCCCGCAAATACCAGCACACGGTGGCGCAGCTGACCGTCTGGCGCAAACGCTAGCACGCCGGTCAGCATGCAGATGAGAAGAGGGAGGCCAACGGGCCTCCCTCTTGTTATGGCAGCAAAAACGGCGCGAGTATCAATGCCCTTGCTCGTGGTAGCGGCGAGCCAGCACGGCGCAGACCATCAGCTGGACCTGGTGGAAGATCATCAGCGGCAGCACCATGACCCCGACACTGGCGGCGGGGAACATGACGTTGGCCATCGGCACCCCGTTGGCGAGGCTCTTCTTCGAGCCGCAGAAGACGATGGTGATCTCGTCCGCCTTGTTGAAGCCGAGGCGGCGGCTGATCCAGACGTTCCAGCCCAGCACCAGCGCCAGCAAGACGCAGCTCAGCAGCACGATGCTGGCCAGATCGTACCAGCCTACTTGACGCCAAATCCCCTGCACCACCGCCTCGCTGAAGGCGACGTAGACCACAAGCAGGATGGAGCTCTGATCCAGCTTGCCGATGAGCGGCCGATGGCTATCTACCCAGCGGCCGATCAGCGGGCGCGACAGGTGGCCCACCACGAACGGCAGCATCAGCTGCACCATGATGGCCTGAATGGAGTGCCAGGTATCGACCCCCTCCCCCTGCACGTGGATCATCATCCCCACCAACACCGGCGAGAGAAAGATGCCGAGGATGCTGGAGGCCGAGGCGCTGCACACCGCCGCCGACACATTGCCCCCCGCCATCGAGGTGAAGGCGATGGCCGACTGCACGGTGGCAGGCAGAGCGCAGAGATAGAGGAAACCGAGGTAGATGGCTGGGCTCAGCCAGCTCGGCACCAGCGGCGTAAGCAGCAGCCCGAGCAGCGGGAACAGCACAAAGGTACTGGCCATCACCACCAGATGGAGCCGCCAGTGGCCGAGGCCCGCCAGCAGGTTCTGGCGCGACAGCTTGGCGCCATGCATGAAAAAGAGCAGCGCCACCGCCAGCTTGGTCAACAGACCGAACCAGACGGCCACCTGCCCCTCGCAGGGAAAGAGGGAGGCCAGGGTGACCACCGCAATCAGCACAACAGTAAAGGGATCCAGACGCACGAAAGGTCTCCATCAGAAGGGTATCCTGCTGCCGTGGCGGCAGTCAGGATTGGGGAGGACAAGAAACGGAGCGGGAGATGTCTGGCACCTCCCGCTAAAACGACCCCCCAGCTTACCCCGATAACGGAGAGGCGCAAAGTTGAGCGGCGGCTAATTGTTCATCAATGCTTAACGCCTTTGCTTTGTCGAATAGCGGAAGTTGACGACCCGCGGCCAGATAGCGCCAAACCGGCGATAAATGGATAAAAAAACGGGCGACCCAGGCCGCCCGTCTCGTTTTTTCGCTCCGCCGATCAGCGCTGGCTGGCCAGCGTGCCGTTGCCGGTTTTCTTGTCATTGCCGCCGAGCTTGCGGGCCTGCCGCTTCTCGAAGCGGGAGATCCACCAGTAGGCCAGCGCCGAGAAGACCGCTGTCATAAAGACGTTGATGAAGAAGGCGCGTACCAGATCCACCCCGCTCGGGAAGGCTGAGGCGCTCATGCTCACCACGAAGATGGTGATCAGCACCGATACCACGCCCATCCCGAAGGTACGCGACCCCATGCGGAAGTCGCGGGGGGTGTCATCATGTTTCCAGCGGAACACGAAGTAGGCCACCATGATGAAGATCGGCGGCAGCATGGCGGTACCGGCAGTGAGGTTGATGGCAGTGTTCATCATCTGCTGCACCGACTCTGAGCCAAAGCCGTTGACCACCAGCATCACGAACACGAAGACAAACTGCCACCAGGCGGCGCGCACCGGCACCCCGTGCTTGTTGAGGCGGGTGGTCTTGTCGCCGTAGACACCCTGCGGGATCTCGGAGAAGTGGATCTTCACCGGCGCCGAGGTCCACATCATCATGGAGCCGAACATGGCGATGAACAGCACGATACCGACCGCACGGCCTACCAGCGTCTCGGAAAGCCCGAAGTACTGCGCCATGCCGGTGAAGATCTCCACCATGCCGCCGGCATAGGTGAGGCTCTCGCGCGGTACGAACACGTTCACCAGCAGGGAACCCAGCGCATACATGGCACCGATGACAATACCGGCGGTGATGATCACCTTGATAAAGGACTTCTGGCCGCCCTTCACGTCATTGAGATAGGCCGCCGCGGTTTCGGCACCGCCCGCCGCCTGGAAGATCCAGCACATGATGCCGAGGGTCGCCCAATTGACGGTGGGGGTCATGGCTTCCAGCGTGATCGGTTGGGCCGCCACATGGTCACCACCGAGCGCCATCAGGGCGCCCAGCACATAGATGGCGAACAGGGCAAAGACGCCGTAGGCCACCAGTTCGGCAATCTTGCCGAGCCAGCTCGCCCCCTTGGTGGAGATATGGGTCGCCGCCGCGAACAGCACGATGGAGATGATCGAGGTGACGGTCGGCGAGAAGCTGTACTCATAGCCCAGCATGGCGTAAGAGGCGTAGGCGATGACGTTGGGCAGCAGGGAGACGAACCAGAACAGGTTCACAAACCAGTAGAGGAAGGAGCCCAGATAGGCCATCCGGGTGCCGAGCGGCTTTTTCAGCCAGTCGTACATCCCCGACTCGGAATCTTTGTTGGCCGAGACGAACTCGGCAATGATGAAGACGAATGGCACGAAGTAGACCAAAGTCGCCAGCAGGAAAATGGGGGCGGAACTGAGCCCCAGCTCGATGTTGTTGTTGACGATGTTGCGCACGTTGAACACGGCGGCAAAGGTCATCGACAACAGGGCAAACTTGCCGATGGTGCCGCGTACTGATTCAGACATGATGTCCTCCGGTGGATTCACGCCCCTTCGCACTGGGGCGCTATGACTCTGAATGTGTTCGGCGCCAGCCTGCGGGCCGCGCCGTTTACTCTCTTGTTATGGTCAGAGGGGCAGCTCATGGCGCCCCTTCACACACCGGCGCAGCTCTGCTGCCCCGGCGTTCAATCCGTGATTCAGACGATCGGGGTGCCCGGTGCCATCGGCACCCGTGGCTGCAGCAGCACGCTCTGGCTCTCGTCCGGGGTCTCGGCGCAGAGCAACATGCACTCGGATCGCTCGCCGCGCATCTTGGTGGGCTTGAGGTTGGTCAGCACCACCACCTCGCTGCCCATCAGCTCTTCTTCGCTGTAGTAGGGCACCAGACTGGTGACGGTCTGCAGTGGCCGCTCACCGCCCACGTCGATCTGGACGATGTAGAGTTTGTCAGCCCCGGGGTGACGCACCACCTCCAGCACCTTGCCCACCTTCATCTCGACCCGTTTGAATTCGGCAAACTCGATCGTCTCGCTCATTCTTTTCTCCTTGTGTTCGGTTCTTGTGCTCAATGGAGCAACGGGTAACGGGTGGCCGCAGCCACCCGGTTGATCGCGCCTGGCCACGGGGGCCGGTTTGGTCAGGGTTATCGTCAGGATGCCCGGACGGAAATCTGGCTGGTCGGCTGGGCCTCTTTCACTCGCGCGTCAGCACTCAGGGAGGCTTCGTAGCGGTTGTACTTCCACCAGGCGAAGCCGAGGAAAATCACGATCCCGCCAACGTTGTAGAAGATGATGGTCATGATGTCGGCGCCAGTCGGGAAGGTGGAGGCGAGGAAGCCCACCGAGAAGATGGCGATCAGCACCGAGACCACGGCGATGCCGGTGGTGCGCGAGCCCATCTTGAAATCCCGTGGCAGGTGGTCGAGCTTCAGGCGCAGATTGAGGTAGGCCAGCATGATGAACAGCGGCGGCAGCATGGAGGCGGCAGCGGTCATGTTGATGACGGTGTTCATCAGATCCTGCGCGGTGTTGGAGCCCAGGGTCGGGATCACCATCAGCGGCAGCACGATGAGGTACTGGATCCAGGCTGCACGGGCAGGCACGCCGTTCTCGTTCAGCTCGACCGTCTTCTTGCCGAAGATGCCAGCCGGAATTTCGGAGAAGAAGATCTTCACCGGGGTCGCCGTCCACATCAGCAGGGAGCCGAACATGGCGGTAAAGGAGACCAGACCGACGAAGCGGTTCATCAGCACGGTGGGCAGACCGAAATAAGCCGCCAATCCCTCGAACACCTGCACCGAGCCACCGGTAAATTTCAGGGTGTCGCTATGGACAAAGACGTTGATCAGCAGGGAGGCGATGGAGTAGAGCACACCAATGAAGAGCCCGGCGACGATGATCACCTTCACGAAGGATTTGGAGCCCCCTTTCACGTCATTGACGTAGACCGCCACCGACTCGGCGCCACCGGCTGCCATAAAGATCCAGGTGGTGATACCGAGGAAAGCCCAGCTGAAATCGGGGACCATGGCCTCTACCGTGATGGGGTCGGCCGGTTGTACACCACCGACTAACGCCACACCAGCCAGCAGAATGTAGGAGAGGGTCAGCAGCAGCATCAGGGACGAGGTCACCGAGGTGATGGGGCCAAGCAGCTTGGCGCCATTGGTGGATACATAGGTGGCAAAGGCAAACAGCACCATGCTTAAGAAAGTGGTCGCCAGCGGGGTGAAAATGTATTCGTAGCCGAGGAAGGCATAGGAGGCGTAGGCGATGACCCGCGGCAGCAAGGAGGTGAAGAAGAACAGGTTCACGAACCAGTAGGTGTAGGCGGAGATAAAGGCCCAGCGACCGCCGAGGGAGCTCTTCACCCAGGCATACACCCCCGCTTCGGAGTTTTTGTTCAGTGACACAAATTCCGCAATGATCAGACAGAACGGAATGAAGTAAAAAATGGTGGCCAGAAAGAACATCGGAGCTGACGCCAGACCGATTTCGATGTTGTTGTTGATGACGTTGTTGAAGCTGAATACCGCCGCGAAGGTGAGCGACAGCAGACCAAACTTGCCTATCGTATTCCGTTTGGAATCAGACATGGTGCATCTCCAGACCTGTAGTTATTACCGCGAAAGGGCGGGGCATGAGTTGTAGGGTGAGCCCCGCCCTTCCGGCTTTTATCAGTGCAAAAACAGCGGCTTGTTATTTGTTTTTGAAGTAGCCGCCTTCGACCGTGACCTTGATGATCAGCTTGCGCACCGGCCCGTCGCCGACGAAGCGGTAAGCCTCGTCGTTCTCGAAGATCACCACCTGACCGTTGCCGACTTTCTGGCGCTCACGCACCTCACCGGCCAGCCACTCGCGATCCGTGGTGTCGTCATAGGGCTGCTCGACACCCAGCTCGCTCTTGGCAGCCCACTCCACCGTCTCTGTCCCTTCCAGGTAGTAGTGGACGTCGAAGTAGCGGCGCTGCCCCTCGAACAGGGAGGTGGCCGGGCTGGCCCCCTCCTGCAAGCGGTAGGTGAGGGAGTCACCGATGGAGTGGCAGATGCCGGGCTTCAGGTTGGCCAGGTTGTTGATGGCCTCCACGCAGCGGCCCCACTTCTTGCCCTCCCGGTAGATGTTTTTGAACAGGGTCAGGTTGTCCAGGGTGATCATGCGAGGTTCCTCCCGCCGTTGATGGTGAGATCGAGCCCGGCCAGGGCAGCCGGATTGAGGTTGCCGCGAGCGATGGGCAGCAGGGTCAGGCCGAAGCTGAACGGCTCGAAGCGCACCCGCCAGGAGTCCAGTACCTCGGAGCCCCAGGAGTTGGAGCCGAGCCCCAGCACCTTGTGATCCAGATTGAGGGTGAGATAACCGCTCGGCTCCAGCTCGTTGATGTGCTGCGCCGCATGGATATGCTCCCAGCTGTAGGGCCAGACGCTCAGGTTGATGGGGGCATCGGGCCGCACGTAGAGACCGGCGCCGTGGCGGTTGGTCAGGGTCGCCCAGCGCACCTGCTGGCGGTTGCCGTTGTCCTGCGGGAAGGGGTAGTGCTCCCACATCTCGCCCACCGTACTGTTGAAGCGGTCGATCCAGTTGCTCTGGCGGCTGTCCTGATAGTTTTCACCCGGGCCCATGCCGTAGTAGTGCACCCGGTCGAGATCCTGACGAATACCCAGCTCGAAGCCGATCTTGGGAATGATGTCGTCATAGCCGCCGTAGGGCTGACCGGACAGTGCCACGTGCAGCTGGCCATTCGGGCTCAGGGTGTAGACGTAGCGGCAACGCATGCCGAAGTCGAACACCGGCGGCGCGATCAGGCTCTCCACCGTCACCTCGACCGCGCCACCCAGCTGACGCCAGCTCAGAGTGCGGAAGTGCTCCTGCATGATCTGCAGGTGGTTCGGGTGCCACAGGCTCTCGTACTCCTGCTTGTGGTTGTCGATCATCGGCTTGAAGAAGGTGAGACGCGGCGAGCGCTCAATCAGCTCGATACCATCCTGCTGCCAGCTCACCAGCTTGCCGTCCAGACGCGAGAAGCGCAGGGCGAAGCCGCTGCCGCTCAAGGTCAGCGCGAGCCGCTCGTCGGCAATCTGCAATGCGGTGGCGTTGGGATTGGCAAAGGGCTGCAGCTGGCGAGTCGACTCTTTCAGCTGGAACTGGTACTGGCCCAGCTCGTGCTCCGCCGCGCTATAGCGGGTAGCGGTAGCCTTGATGACCCGCAGCTGGAGGAAGGTTTCCCGCCCATCGAGGGATGGCAGCTCGAGTTGCAACTCGGTGATGGCACCGGGAGCAATCCCTTCCAGCCGGATTTGCTGGCTGGCCAGCAGTTCACCCTCTGCCTTCACTTCGACCAGCAGACGGATGTCGTCGAGATTGGAGAACCAGTAGCGGTTTTCCACCGCCAGCTTGCCGCTGGCCAGATCCAGCGCCCGCACCTTGACCGGGCAGATCACCTGCTTGTACTCGCGCAGGCCCGGCCCCGGGGTCTGATCCGGATAGATGAGACCATCCATGCAGAAGTTGTAGTTGTTGGGGTAGTCGCCGTAGTCGCCGCCGTACTTGTAGACGGCGCGCCCCTGCTCGTCCTGATCCAGAATGCCGTGATCGCACCACTCCCAGATGTAATGACCCTGAATGTGGGGATGGCGGTCGAACACCTGCTGGTATTCGCTAAGGCCACCCGGACCGTTGCCCATGGCGTGGGCGTATTCACAGATAATGCGCGGCTTCTCCATCGGGAACTCGCCGAAGCAGTTCATCTGGGAGACGCGCGAATACATGGTGCTCACCACATCCACCACCTCGGCATCGCGATCCTCTTCGTAGTGCACCAGCCGGGTCGGGTCGATCGCCTTGCAGCGCTGGTACATGGCTCTGATGTTGCAGCCGTAACCGGACTCGTTGCCGAGCGACCAGATGATGATGGAGGGGTGGTTCTTCTGGGCGTGAACATGGCGCTCGATGCGATCCACAAACACCGGCTCCCAGAAGGGAGCGTCAGTAATGCGGCTGAGATCGCCGACGTTGGCAAAACCGTGGGTCTCCACGTCGGTCTCCGCCATCACGAACAGCCCGTACTGGTCACACAGCTCGTAGAAACGCGGATCGTTCGGGTAGTGGGCGGTGCGCACCGAGTTGAGATTGTGCTGCTTCATCAGCACGATGTCCCGTTCAACACGGTCCATGCCGACCGCGCGGCTCTTGAGGTGGTCGTTATCGTGACGGTTCACCCCGTGCAGCTTGAGGTAGTGGCCGTTGACGTAGAAGAGGCCATCCTTGACCTTGATTTCACGCACCCCGACCCGCTGCGGGATCACTTCCAGCAGCTCGCCCTGACCGTTGTAGAGGGAGAGTTGCAGCTGATAGAGGTAAGGATCTTCGGCGCTCCACAGATGGGGGTTGGCCAGATCCAGCGTGAAGCGGCAATCACACTTGCCGTCGATGGCGAGATGGTCGAGCGAGCCGCTGGCGATCTCGCGGCCCTGATCCAGCAGCGACCAGACCAGACGGTGATCACGGGCAGCTGCCCCAAGATTTTCCAGCTGGATGTCGCAGCTCAGGGTAGCGCTTTGATTATCATCGGCCAGCGCGGTGCGGATGAAGAAGTCCTGCACATGGGCGGCCGGTTTGCCCACCAGATAGACGTCGCGGAAGATCCCCGCCATCCACCACATGTCCTGATCTTCGATATAGGTGGAGTCGGCCCACTGCATCACCCGCACCGACAGCAGGTTCTCGCCGATGTTGGCGTAGGCGCTGATGTCGAACTCGGCGGTGAGGCGGCTGCCCTTGCTGAAGCCGACGTAGTGGCCGTTCACATAGACCTCGAAGTAGGTCTCCACCCCGTCAAACTTGATGATCACCTGCTCGCCATCCCAAGCCGGGCTCAGCGTGAAGCTACGCTGATAGGCACCGGTGGGGTTGTTGGTCGGCACGAAGGGCACGTCGATGGGGAAGGGAAAACCTTCGTCGGTGTACTGCAGATTGCCATGCCCTTCCATCTGCCACATGTTGGGCACGGTGATCTGGCCCCACTCGCGCATGGGGCTGTGATAGAAGGCCTCCGGCACCTGCAGGGGGTGGTCGAAGTAGTGGAACTGCCACTGACCGCTAAGGCCCAGAAAACGGCGGCTCAGCTCGCGCTGCATGGTGGCCGCCAGCGCGTGGTCGGCATAAGAGAAGAAGTAGGCGCGCGGAGCCAGTCTGTTTTCACCAACGAATTGGACGTTTTCCCAGTTATTCACATGTCCTCCCGGAACAAGGCAACTTTGACTGGGTAAACTTTAGATAAACATTTACTAAATATCAGTTTTGGATCGGTAAAGTTTTAACCTGATCACAATGGCTGGGTAGTTTTGTGAGCGAGATCAGAATCGGAGGATAAAAGGGGATAAAGCAGGCAGTGATGGCATGGATGTTGATAAATGCAGGCAAAAAATGGCTAAAACCACCGTAAAACAATACATTATGCATTTATCAGGAGAAATAAGGGAGAGGATGATAAGGGGATGAGGCCGCGCCACCGCAAGATGACGCGACTAAAACAGGCTTTATTTTACTAAAATCAACGAGTGGTGCCACGCAGGGTCAGGCGACTCGGCACCAGTACCCGAAGGGGAATATCACGCTCGTCACGCAGCCGTTCGACCAGCAGATTGACCCCCTGGGAGCCCATCAACTCGGAGTGGATCCGCACCGTGGAGAGCGGCGGAAAGGTAAACTTGGCGGTCGGAATATCGTTGACGCTGATCAGCTCAATCTGCTGGGGAATCGCCAGCCCCCTCTCGTGGATGGCCCGCAGCACGCCAATGGCGATAGAGTCGGAGGCAACGAACAGCGCCCTGGGCCAATCCCCTGCCAGCATCTCTTTTGCCAGCCGGTAGCCGGAAGCGCTGGAGAAGTCCCCGCGATAGAGATCGCTCTCCTGCACCACGCCCAGTCGCTGGCCATAATCTTTGAAGGCCAGCTCACGCAGATCCGGATTCTCATCCTGCCCACCGATATAGCCGATGCGCTGGTGCCCCTGAGCGATAAAGTAATCGACCACTTGCTGGCTGATCAGGGCGAGATCCACGTCGACCGAGTCAAACTCCTCCATGGCACGGGAATCGACAAAGACCAGCATGCTGGAGCAGGTTCGCAACTGCGCCAGACGCTCGGCCGAGAGACTCCCCACCACCAGGATGCCATCCACGGCGGTCAGCTCGCGTCCTTCACCACAGTTGTAGAGGTGGGTCAGTTCGATGTTGAGACGGGCACTCTGGGTCTCGATGCCATAACGGATGGCGAGATAGTAGGGATCGTTAACCTCGGTACTCTGCGGGTAGGAGTAGACCACCAGAAAGTGCAGCTTGCTCTTGTGAACCCCCTTGCGGGCGCTGCTGGTCTTGTACTCCAGCCGCTCGGCAATCTCGAAGATCCGCTGCTTGGTCTCTTCCTTGACGCTCAGGCTGGGATCCTCGTTCAGTACCCGGGATACCGTGGCGAGCGACACCCCCGCCTCCTGTGCAATTTCCTTCAACGTAGCCATCAATACCTCGCTGGCAGCATCACGTGTTAATCGGTAACGGCTAAAGAGTAACGGGCAATCCCTTGATAGCCCAGCATTTTTACTAAAATGCTGGCAGCAGGGCCGATTTTTGAAACGCAGAAATGCAAAAAGGCCTCCCGAATGGGAGGCCTCTTCTAAATAGGTGCCTGACAGTGTCCTACTCTCGCATGGCGAATGCCACACTACCATCGGCGCTACCGCGTTTCACTTCTGAGTTCGGCATGGGATCAGGTGGTTCCACGGCGCTATTGCCGTCAGGCAAAAGCTTTACTACTTCAATAATGGTGCTGATACCCAGAGTCGAACTGGGGACCTCATCCTTACCAAGGATGCGCTCTACCAACTGAGCCATATCAGCACACTAACCGGTAAAGACCGCACTGTGTGCGTTATCTAAATCTTCTGTCCAACACAACCTTACGTTGTATCGCGACCAACCACATTGCTGTGATTGCTTAATTAAAGCCTGGCAGTGTCCTACTCTCGCATGGCGAATGCCACACTACCATCGGCGCTACCGCGTTTCACTTCTGAGTTCGGCATGGGATCAGGTGGTTCCACGGCGCTATGGCCGCCAGGCAAATTCTTAATCTAGAAAGCTGACGTGAATAACGATTTGCCTATTGGCTTGTCACTATCACTGAATTGGTAAGTAGTTCGTTCACTTGCTACAAGGCCCAGAACACTTCTTGGGTGTTGTATGGTTAAGCCTCACGGGTAATTAGTATGGGTTAGCTCAACACG